>NZ_JAGJEJ010000049.1:0-1240 GCF_018101025.1 Pseudoalteromonas sp. MMG006 | reverse complement strand
TAGCAACGATACATCCAGACCCACTAATGACCAGTTGCCATCGGCATCCGTTGTAGTGGTGTATGTTACACCAATCCCCCCGTTAATAAGCTGCTCGGTAATGGTAATTTCACTGCCTGCTGGCAAGTCAGACGTCCCACTTAGGGTAACCAATAGACCAAGTTCAAACGTTGGCGTAAAGGCAAGCGCCGGTGGAGTAATATCCACTTCGCCACTGCCAGTAGCGGTGCCAGTATTGCCTGCAGCATCAGTAATGCTGGCGCTAACACTGTAACTCCCTTCGGCTAAATCAGTTGGAGCGGTGGCACTCCAGTCACCGTTGATGTCCGTTTGCACATCAATGGTTTGAGTGACATTTGCAGCATCCGTAAAGGTGACGGTAATGGTGCTGTTAGGCGCATCACTGCTGCCTGTCACCGTTGGCGTACTGTCGTTAGTGAGTACAGGTGCATCCACACTCACACTTGGCGCGGTGGTATCGATGTTACCGCTACCGGTAATATCATTGCTGTTACCTGCGACATCGCTAATACTTGCTTCGATGCTGTAAGGGCCTTCAGCTAATGCAGTCGGTACTTCTACTGAGAAGTTGCCATCAGCATCCACTGTGGTGGTGAACGTTTGCTCGGCCCCTAAATCATCCGTTACGGTAAAGCTGATCACTGTGCCCTCAGGGGCATCACTGGTACCGCTTAACGTTGGGGCTACGTCGTTACTTGAACCTGGGCTGGTTAACTCAAGTGTCGGTGCAACAGTATCTACTTCTCCTGCGCCGGTGGCTGTCGCGGCATTACCCGCCGTATCGCTTACGCTTGCACTTACTGTATAACTGCCTTCAGCAAGTACTTGTGAGGCGGCCACACTCCAGGTGCCATTAGCCCCGAGCGTAGTTGTAACCGTATGAGTAACGTTATTGCTGTCGGTGATTTCAACTGTCACAGTGCTACCTTGCGGTGCGTTCGCGGTACCAGTGATCGTTGGAGTGGTGTCATTCGAAACATCTAGATCACTTACTGCTATATTAGGAATCGTAGTATCAATGACGCCATTTTCTACTGCTGTGCTTGTATTACCGCTTCCATCAATAACACTCGCTGTAACCTCATAGTTGCCTTCAGCTAAATCAACAGGCGCTTCTATACTCCATACACCGTCTGTAACCGTTGTTGTTACGGTGGTGGTGTTATTCGCACTGTCTGTAAAGCTTAAACTTACGGTTGTGCCATTAACCGCACTGCTA
>NZ_JAGJEJ010000048.1:0-1242 GCF_018101025.1 Pseudoalteromonas sp. MMG006 | reverse complement strand
CATTCATTATTGGCGACAAGGTTGGTGAGTCGACTGCGTCGAGAGTTGGATGTGGAAGTGCCATTGAGTGAGATCTTCCGCTGTCCGATGTTAGGGGACTTGGTCGCGGTGGTAGCGGGACAAGAGAGCAAAGGAGTGTTACCGGCGATCAATAGGGTGTCCAGAGCAGAGCCGTTGGTGCTGTCGTACGCTCAGCAACGTCTGTGGTTTATTGACCAGTTAGAAGGCAGCAGTGCCCATTACAATATGCCAGGGGCATTGCGTTTGACGGGGGTGTTAAACAAAGCGGCATTAGGTGGTGCGCTGGAGAAGATTTTATCGCGCCATGAAGTGCTGCGCAGTCGGTTTGTCGGGCAAGGGGAGTCGGTGTGTCAAGTGGTGATGCAAGACTATGAGCTGCCGCTGAGACAGGTGGACTTGCGTGAAGTAGCCGAGGTAGAGGCAGAGCTTGAAGCGTATATTGCAGAAGAGGCGGGGCGTCCGTTTGATCTGAGTGCGGATGTGTTGTTGCGCAGTACCTTGTTGCAGGTAGCGGATGAAGAGCATGTGTTGTTGTTTAACCTGCATCATATCGCGTCGGACGGTTGGTCGATGGGGATATTGGTGGAAGAGTTTGCGCATTGGTATGCCTGGTTCCATCAGGGGAATACAGAGGGGTTGCCAGAGTTACCGGTACAGTATGCGGATTATGCGTCGTGGCAGCGAGGCTGGTTACAAGGAGAAGTGTTAGCGTCGAGGTTAGAGTACTGGAGAGCGCAGTTGGCTGATATGCCACTGTTGCATGGTTTACCGTTGGACTATGTCAGACCGGCTCGTCAGACGTTTAAAGGTCAACAGCAAACGATGACGTTATCACCGTCGTTGAGTCAGTCGTTGAAGTCACTGGCGGAGTCAGAAGGGGTGACGCTGTTCATGTTGTTGCAAACGGCGTTTGCAGTGTTGTTGGGACGTTATAGTAACAACGACGACATAGTAATGGGCAGTCCAGTGGCGGGTCGTCAGCATGAGGAAGTAGAGTCGCTAATCGGTTTCTTTGTGAACACATTGGTGTTGCGTACACGACTGGATGGTCAGGCGTGTTTCAGAGAGTTGTTGCAAAGCAACAGAAAGACCTTGTTGGAGGCGTTTGCGCATCAGGATGTGCCGTTTGAGATGTTAGTGGAGCAATTGCGTCCGCAACGCAGCTTATCGCATCATCCATTAGTTCAGATCATGTTCAGTGTCCAGAACTTGGATGAGCAA
>NZ_JAGJEJ010000047.1:0-1279 GCF_018101025.1 Pseudoalteromonas sp. MMG006 | reverse complement strand
ATTTAGGACTTATTTTATGAAAACCACTAAAACTAAAGACGTTAAGCGTACTCAGCGAGATTATACATTAGGCTTTAAATTATCTATTGTTGAGCAAGTAGAAAAAGGCGACTTCACATATAAACAAGCGCAAAGTCATTACGGCATTCAAGGTCGTAGTACCGTTCTGGTATGGTTGCGAAAACATGGTAAATTAGATTGGTCTAAACCAACTTATATAGCCAACATGCCTAAATCGAAAGAAACCCCAGCACAAAAAATTAAACGTTTAGAGCGCGAGATAGAAGAGTTACGCCTAAAGGATTTAATCAAAGATGAAATGATTAATATAATGGATGAAGAATACGGAGCAGGCTTGCGAAAAAAGTACATATCCGAGCTATCACGCGCGCAAAAGAAAACCAGCAAGTAAAGCTTACTTCGTTGTGCCGTGCATACGGCATAACACGGCAAGGTTATTATCAAGCTATGCGCAGGATAGATGCTCGGGATAAAGCGTTGAAGCCAGTCAAAGAGTTAGTGATGTATTGGAGGCAATTCATGCCTCGTATTGGTGGGAAGAAACTTTATTTGATGATAAAGCCAGAGCTGCAAGAGCGTGGTATAAAACTAGGCCGTGATTGTTTTTTTGACTATTTGAGAGAGCATGACTATCTTGTAAAACCAAAGAAAAATTATACTAAAACAACAAACAGTAACCATTGGATGCGCAAGCATCCTAATTTACTAAAAGAATACACGCCTACTGCGGCCGAGGAAGTCTTCGTTAGTGACATTACATACGTAAAGTCAGCGCAAGGCGTGCATTACCTATCGTTAGTCACTGATGCCTACAGTCGAAAAATAATGGGTTATGAGCTGAGTGATGAAATGAAAGCAACCGATGTAGTCAAAGCATTAGAAATGACAATTAAGCAACGCGTATATAAACGTGATGCCATTCATCATTCAGATAGAGGTTTACAATATTGCTCTGAAGTATATCAAAATACGCTATTAAAAGAGGGCATTAGACCATCGATGACCGATGGGTATGACTGTTATCAAAACGCCTTAGCAGAGCGTATTAATGGGATATTAAAGCAAGAGTTTTTACTGTATAAATGTCGCAATATGGCAGAGTTAAAACAGCTCGTTGAAGAATCGATATTTATATACAATGAAATGCGACCGCACTTAAGTTTGGATATGAAAACACCAAATCAAGTGCATAAAAAAGACCTGGCGCTTTCGCACCAAGTCTTTCATTAAAACCGTCAACCTATTTCAGGACGGGACA
>NZ_JAGJEJ010000045.1:0-1706 GCF_018101025.1 Pseudoalteromonas sp. MMG006 | reverse complement strand
CTGACACTGAGCAAAGGGTGGGCGAGTTATCACTTTTATCCGCTCAAGAGCACGCCTCTTTGTCTCATTTGCCTGTCGTGCAACACGCTGGGGACAGCGTACTAGACTTGCTGTTACCACGCTGTGAGGTATATGCTGAGCAGCCAGCGGTGCATTGTCACAGTAAGCAATTAAGTTATGCCGAATTGAACGCACGCTCTTGGCAATTGGCTCGTTACCTTAAAGACAATGGCGTCTCAACGGGCACTGTGGTTGGGGTGTGTTTACCTCGCAATGAAGCCTTGTTAGTGAGCCTATTAGCGGTGTGGAAAGCCGGTGGCGTATATGTGCCAGTCGATCCCGCTTACCCAACCTCTCGAATTGACTACATGGTGGCCGATTCGGGGATGACAATTTTACTCAGTCAGAGCGATGTCACTGCTGTAACCGGCATGACAGGACTCCTGCATGTCGATGACGTTGCCCCAGAGGTGTCAGACACGCCGTTTGCGCTGTCGACTCAGGCAGGTGACACGGCTTATATGATCTACACATCAGGGACCAGTGGTCAGCCTAAAGGGGTGCGCGTAGCGCATCATCAGCTATTACAAACGCTGAGCTCGGTGAATGAAGTGATGGGGGTGACGGCTCAAGATCGCATGGCGGCGTTAGCTTCTCATGCCTTTGATATCTCTTTATTGGAGTTATTGCTGCCGTTACTTAATGGCGCATCAGTGGAGTTGGTGGCGCAAGAGACGATCCGAGATGTGGCGCAACTGGCGAGTCACTGTCAGCAGGTAAGCATACTGCATGCGGTACCTGGATTGATGAAGAGTTGGTTAGAGCAGGTGACGATAGCGGAGCAGGCGTATCCAGCCTTGCGTTATTTACTGGTGGGCGGCGAAGCAGTACCAGCGGAGCTTATCTATGCATTGCAAGCGCGATTCCCTGCGGTTGAGATCATTGAATTTTACGGACCAACGGAGAATACGATCGTCAGCAGTTATCACCGTAAGCCTCGTGATGGTCAGTTATTAGGGCATTGCATTGGTGAAACGTTTGCCCACGTTCAAGCGTATGTGGTTGACCGTCAAGGTCAGTTATGTGTACCAGGCGCGGTAGGTGAGCTGTACTTAGGCGGTTACGGGGTCAGTCAGGGGTACCATCAGCGCGAGGAATTATCATCGGAAGTGTTTATCGCAGATACCTTCAGTGCCCGCACAGGGGGGCGCTTGTATCGAACGGGAGATCTGGTCAGACGGTTAGTCGATGGGACGTTATTGTATCTTGGCCGTGCGGATAAGCAGATGAAGTTACGCGGGTACCGAGTTGAGCCCGGCGAAATAGAAAGTGCGTTACTGAGCGTTGCAGAGGTGGAAGACGCCGTGGTGTTTGCAGAAGACTCAGCCGATGGCGAGTCGGCGTTGGTGGCGTGTTTGGTGAGCCATTCGCCAGAGGGACTGGAAGGACAGTGTCGCGAGGCTTTAACGTCGGTGTTGCCAGGGTACATGATCCCAGCGCGTTACCTCGTATTGGAGGCGTTGCCACGGACCAGTCACGGTAAGTTAGATAACGCAGAGTTACGGCGTTTGGTGCAGGCGAATGCTGCATCGGTAGAATACGTGGCACCAGAGAGTGAACTGGAGGTGGCGATAGCGCAGATGTGGTCGTCCTTGCTGGGTCGAGAGCGAGTGAGCTTGACGGATAACTTCTTTAATCTTGGTGGG
>NZ_JAGJEJ010000044.1:0-1867 GCF_018101025.1 Pseudoalteromonas sp. MMG006 | reverse complement strand
GGGCGTTGAGGCTGTAGAATTACTCTTTTTAGGAACGTATCCAACTATTCTTGGCTGGTTGCTTTTTAACCTTGAATCCATCCGTTCGCTGTGATCTAATAGATATTATTCACCCACGGTAAATCGTTATGGCCAACTACAAGCCTGACTTATCCTGTCAAAATAAATTCATTCCTATCAATTTCGCTGAGCAAATTTTGCCTGGCACATTTGAATATGCCCTTTGTTATATTGTCGAAAATAAACTCGATTTATCGGGGTTTGACGCGTGGTACAACAATGACAAAACGGGCGCGGCGGCGTATCCACCTTCGGTAATGCTAAAGATTATTTTACTGGGCTATGCACATGGTTTGATCAGTAGCCGTCGAATTGCTAAAGCGTGTGAGACGAACATTTTATTTATGAGTGTGTCGGGAGATATCCAGCCGCATTACACATCAATAGCAGGCTTCGTTACTAAAATGCATGAACAGATTGAACCGATTTTTACGCAAGTGCTGATGATATGTGATGAGGAAGACTTGATAGGCCGCAACATGTTTGCCATTGATGGGTGTAAATTAAAGTCCAATGCGAGTAAAGAGTGGAGTGGCACATTCGATGAGTTAGGTCGCAAAAAAGCAAAACTAGAACGCGCAAGCAAACGTATTATTGAACGCCACCAATCACAAGATGGACTGGGCGAAGAATTGATAACTCAGGATTTAAAACAAAAAGAAAAGCTAGATAAAAGTGCAGATAAAATCACCGAGTTTTTAGCCACTCACGAAGAGAAAACAGGCAGTAAAGGCAAGCCTGTTAAAAGTAATATCACTGATCCAGATAGTGCAAAAATGACGACCTCAAAAGGCACAATCCAAGGTTACAACGGCATAGCGATAAACGATGATAAACACCAAATTATCCTGCAAGCACAAGCGTGGGGCTCAGTAGGCGAGCAACAAACTTTACAGCCAGCCGTTGCACAATTAAAACAGCAACTCGCTAAACTCAATACAGAAAAAATGGCAGATGAGCATACCATCAAATTCACCGCAGACAGTGGGTTTAACAGCGAAGTAAATCTTGAATTTATGGCGCAAAGTGGGTTCGATACGTACATTGCGGATAACCAATTTAGAAAACGAAATCCGCTGTTTAAAGCCAGCGAAACATACGAAACGGAGCAAGAAAAGCGCCGACTAAAACGCAGCAAAGGCAAGCCACGATTATTTACCTCAGATGATTTTCATTATAATGAAGCAACCCAAACTTGCCGCTGCCCCGCAGGCAATGCCATGTGGCGAAGTGGTATCAATGTAAAAAGCCACAACCAGCAATACACGCGATTCTGCGGTTATTTAAAAGACTGTAAAACGTGCCCGCTACAGCAGCAATGCATGCGAAAGCCACCCATTAAAACGGGGCGACAAGTACAGTTTATAAATAATGAATCGCGAAAAAAGCTGAGCTATGTTGATAAGATGAAAGTAAAAATAGACAGCCCCATAGGTCGACGACAATATAGCAAACGACTCGGGTGTATTGAGCCAGTGTTCGGGAACATTACAGTGAATAAAGGCATGAATAAATTGACCTTACGGGGTCAAACAAAAGTGAATGCGCAATGGCAACTGTATTGTCTTGTTCATAATATAGAAAAGCTGCAAAACACGATGCATTAAGAAGGGTAAGCGCTTTTACCCTAAATAAAAGCCACTCAAGTACCGTAATCCCGTCCAAAACGCCAATTAAAACAACACCAAACTCCCACTTTATATTCTGCATAAAATACAGTAATCGATTGAACCAAAATAGGAACTCAGCTATGGTTTGTTTATCAATAAAAATAAATTTAAAAACGAGTTAATCTACAGGCTCGTTA
>NZ_JAGJEJ010000043.1:0-1898 GCF_018101025.1 Pseudoalteromonas sp. MMG006 | reverse complement strand
TCCACCAAGATTAAAGAAGTTATCCGTCAAGCTCACTCGCTCTCGACCCAGCAAGGACGACCACATCTGCGCTATCGCCACCTCCAGTTCACTCTCTGGTGCCACGTATTGGTTACCAGCTAAATTTTTCACATCAACAGAAGGAAGAGCATTTCTATCAATTTTTCCGCTAACGGTTAATTGAAAGTCATCTACTGATAACCATATTTCAGGGATCATATAGTCTGCTAAAAATTCATTTAACGCCTTTTTATAGATGCTCATTTGTTCCGAGCCCAATAAAACAGTTGTTATTTCAGACTGTGCTGAGTTTACAAGATGTATATAAGCCACCAATGTATCAACACCATTAACAGGAACTACTGAAACAACCCCTGTTCGAATTCCTTGTAATTGGTTTACAAAGTGCTCTATTTCTCCTAATTCTATTCTGACACCACGAACTTTAACCTGATTGTCGCAACGGCCAAGGAATTGCAATTCCCCCTGAGAGTTAGAACGCACGATGTCACCCGTTTTATAAACTACGCTAGCCTCCTCATTTGCAAAGTCACATGCAACGAAATTACTTTGAGTTAATGACGGGTTATTTCTATACCCTTCTGCTAGGGACGCTCCTGTTAATACTAGCTCACCAATAGCACCATCAGGTTGCAACGCCATATTACGATTGACAATGTAATAGCCATAATTAGGTAAAGGATCTGTAATTGCGATTTTTTGCCCGACTGAAGCAAATGACATATGAGACCATATTGTTGCTTCAGTCGGGCCGTAACAATGCACAACCCCTCGCAATGCATAGTTAGACAATTCATTAAGAAGGGACTCTTGTAATGCTTCGCCACCGCATAAAGCTAAAAGTCCATTAGCAGGAGCAGGCTCAGAGTTCAGTAACAATTGCCATCCACTTGGGGTCGCTTGAACGACATTTATTGCTTGCTCCCTGATATATCTAGTGACATATAGGCTTTCTTTTTTCTTTTCATTAGAAAAGATATGTAACTTTCCGCCAACAACAAGTGGAGCTATAAGTTCAAAAGCAGATATATCAAAAGTAACTGTGGTTAACGCCAGCCAATTGGTAGAATGATCCAAAGACAATCTTTCAATGGCACCAAACAAAAAGTTTGCCAAAGCGGCTTGAGAAATTTCCACTCCTTTCGGCTTACCCGTAGAGCCCGAAGTATAGATAATGTAGGCCAATTTCACGCTTGGTTGTAATTTTTCTACTAGCGGTTTTGTTGCCTTATCAAATTTAGCTAAGTCCGACAAATTTGGGTACTTAAGCAACGTAACATTGAGGTCGCTGTATTCATTTAGATCAACATTGGTCAACATCAAGTTCGCACCACTATCGGTCAACATGTAGTTGATTTTTCTTTTTGGTAAGGAAGGATCAATTGGTACATAAGCGCAACCAATATTCAGTAGAGCCATCAAAGTGACAACTAATTCCGGCCCTCTTAAAAAGTTAACTGCAACCACATCGCCACAGCCTATGCCTTTGTGCAGTAGGTATTGCGATATAGAGTTAACTTGAGATTTCAACTCTAGATAAGTTAATTCGCTTTGCGGAGAAACAATGGCGATATTATCTAATCTATCGTCCCAACTAGCGGAGATCTGTTGAAACAAGTTCTGTTCATACCAGTCTCTGTTGTTCTCAATTAAGTTAAAGTTCCCCTTTGTAGTATGAGATGACATAGGGAACGACAAGTATGGGACTTCTGGAGTTTTAATAATACATTGCAAAAGTTCCTCAAAACTTGAAGACAAACTACTAATGGAATTTTCAGCAAATAAAGATTCATTAAAACGCCAAGTTAACATTAGCTCGTGTTCTAATACGCTCACGGTTAATTCAAGATCAACATGACAGATCACCTCTGAAGAGT
>NZ_JAGJEJ010000042.1:0-2413 GCF_018101025.1 Pseudoalteromonas sp. MMG006 | reverse complement strand
GCTTAAGCGGACTAAAATTGTTGGCTATAATGTGTAGCGGAGCGAAACTTAACCAACTGTTTTAGCTCCGTTTAAAGCGCTTGTTAAATGGCTTGTGCTTTTACTTCTGACATTTTTTGTTTGTTTTTTAATTCTTTGATCAAAAAACTCACCCACTTCATTGAATATAAGTAGTGGTCAAAACCTTCGATATAACTCGAATATTCACCTTTAAAAGTAGCATCAACTTCTCTAGGTCTTGCTTCATAAAACTTCCAGCACTTCGTATGCAGAGTCATATTAAACCCTTTGCTTTTCTTAGCGACTAATTCAACAACTTTTGACGGTTTTAATTTAAAAGGGTTTTCAATACCTTTAATAAAAGCAACACCTTGCTCATAGTTTGCGACTTCTTCATCACTCAAGTTATTTACATTTAAAAACTCTACCGCAATGTCAGCTGACGTAGCATGATTACCTAATTTCGGCACCAAGAAAGCCCTAATTCTATATTTTTGGCTTTGAACAACATCATCGTTTAGGTCATTTCTATAAGTTTCCATGTATTCACGAACAACTTTATAATTCTCTTTTTGCAGTTGTTTTAGAGAATCAAGTTGAGCTTGCTCACTGATTCTGGTTAATTGCATCGCAATAGCTAAACTTGCAGTCAAAGCGTGGTCATCGCCAAATTCTTCGACAAGCAAAGTTTCAAAATTGCTTAATGCCGATTGGCATTCTCCACAAACAGCTAAATCGATAGCTGGTAAACTTCTATGCTCAATCTTGTTCCTTAAGCCAATAAGAAATTTAATATTGGCTTTTTCGGCATTTGACTCACCTTGCCAGTAAGCATCACTACACTCACCAAGTTCCCAAGCTTTCTCTTCACCATCGATCAGTATTGGATTGCCATTGTTGTCTAGGTAGAAATAATCAGAACCTCGCTTTTCAAAGATTGCGTGAAATAGTGATGTATAAGCAATAACTATATTTACAATAAAACCATAAGTCTTAAATTCTGTATACGGGTTGTTGTAAGTGGAAACAGCAAGTAAAGCGAATTCTTTCGCTTTATGAACCAAAATTCCTTTTGTTGATAGGTCGGTTGTTTTTTGAAGTTTTTGGCTATGTACACTCCGGAACTCTTCTTTACTAAGATATGAAATGCCGGAGCTAGAATATTGAGTTCCATCTTTTACCACATATTGATGCCAGCGTTTAGAAGGATATGTACTACATGTACCTGTACTCCAACCTGTAGCTTCAGCTAATTGTGCAATGGTAAATGCTTCTGTTTCTTTTTCTTTTGTTACTAAAAAATCGTAAGCTAAATCAACTTTATCGTATCTACTCATTGCGCGATTCCATGTGCCATTAACGCCTTGCTAAGCGGAAAATAATGGTTGGCTATAATCGCGAAGCGATGGCCAACTGTTATTTTTCCGTTTAAGCAACTTATGTGGACTCCCATTTATCAACTCACGTCTTAAATGTTTTTAGAAAAGATGTTTCCTGACTGATATTTTGATGAATATGTTGGAGTTCCATCTGCAATATATTCGAGTAATGATAGAGTGTTTTTTTCATTCTTTTCTTCGAGCGCTTTTTTAGATAACACTTGACCAATATTATCGTCAGCTAAACCAAGTTGATGCCCTAAAGTATTCATTTCTTGCTGTAACTTTGGCAATACATCATTGTTTATTTGAGTTACTGCTTTAGCATAACCTTCACGCTGCTCAGCGGTGTCAGCAGTCTTTGCTAATTCCGCATATTTAGCAGCAGATTTAGTCAAGCCATTTACATCACCGACACGCATATTGTAACCAAAGAAAAGATCCATTGTATTAATATTCATTTGATTTCCTTATTTATGAAGAAAAAATAAAACAAGCAATAAATGCACCATAAGGTGCGGCTATACAGCTAACGCCGTTTTAAGTGGCTAAAAATAGTTGGCTAAAATTTGTGAGGCACGAACAAAGCCAACTGTTTTTTGTCCGACTTGAAAACCCTTGTTAGGTTTCATCATACGCTATGAAGTTTAAATCATAACCGTACGGATTTTCCTTAGGTGGTTGTTCTGGTTCTGTTTTGTATGTTTCAACTTTGCCTGATACATTAAACCCAACATGATCTCCGATACTTTTGATCATATCGAGGGTTTCATCTAAATCTGTAGCCCAAGCTTTCATAGACATCACAGCATTGCCCGGTCGGCAATCAAAACCATCAACAAGTTCACCCGCTACACCATCGGCTATAATGGTGTAATGAGAATACGGAGTTGTTTCCTTCCCGTACCTCAATTTTAATTTCCAATCTGTTTCGTCTTGCACTGAACCTTCCTTGAAACCTAACGCTTTGCTAAGCGGCAATAAAATAGTTGGCTAAAATTAGCGAGGAACGAGCAAAAGCCAACTGTTTTTTG
>NZ_JAGJEJ010000041.1:0-2687 GCF_018101025.1 Pseudoalteromonas sp. MMG006 | reverse complement strand
TCTTAAGTTACACCCTCAAGTAACATTCAGATATAAAATCGATTTCAGATTTAAAAATTTCAAAAATTATCCTCCTTATCTTTTCTAATCTTATTTTAATGCCTGCTATCTTTAATATCAGATAGTTTCATCATCGTATATTTATAAACCTATCAACTTTTATTTTATCATCACGGCTTTTAGCTCTGGCTTAATTAAGTAATGCCAAATCATCCACAATCTTTATTGGTTTTATTTAAACTGTTACTCAAACATGCAATTAAACATATGCGCTAACGGAGAGCAAAAGAGTAGGAGTTGTACCTAGAAAGTTAAACGCGAGAACAGCTCACAGTAATATAAGCGCGCCAACTAATATTACCCAGCATGTAATGCTGCTTTATATACCTCTGATGTAAAAAAAATAGAAATACATGTTGCTAAACTAATAACATATATTGAAAAGCAGTACCGTGACTGGTGCTCAATAGATAGTTACGCCAACAGTCAACTTGTTGCGCACTAAGCCCTAGTTACGTAGCAAAACCAAATAAGTTATAAAATAACGCAAGCATACCTACGGTACGTCTAATTCAACCCAATACGCGAGCATCCAATAAAGAATAAAAAACAGAACATCTAGATAAAGGCATGCTTTTATTATATGTAAAATGCCTAGGATAACTGATGCAGAGAATCGCATATTTGTATAGCTCATGTGGCGCAGGTTGAAACTAAAGTTATGTAGGTGATTACACTATTACCCATTCTTAGAGGCATATGCCCTTAACCGTATAATAGGCGATGAATTAAACCCAACTAATATAGGGCAAAGATCCCGAACACATTAACTAATAGTATAAAGTAACAATTTAACTGATTAATGATGGCGTGTTTAGTGGAGGTTAGTGCGTCATGGATGACAGTAGGACTAAGGTAGGCATTGTAAGTAAAAAACTAACTTAGCATTTATTAAAGTACAGGCTTATATATGCGATTAGATATAAGGTAATCTCAAAGTATTAATATAATCTTTTTGGCTGAATGGTGATATTCAAACTTTTAAATATGCGTGTATAAACTACAAATCTAAAAAAGCGAGCCGTAGCTCGCTAATTAATCTTTATTTCCAGGCTTCTGAGTCGACCTCTTTATTTAATTTTGGATGTTTGCTCTTATCAAATGTAGGAATTAGCCCTTTTTTACGTTGCTCGTTGTAGTCTTTTGAGAGCCACACAACAACACCTGAAAGCATAAACAGCGCTATTACGTTTACAATGGCCATTAACCCCATTGATATATCAGCTAATGTCCAAATTAAGCCAAGTTCACCAATAGCGCCAAACATCACCATTGCTAATACAAGCAATCTAAAAATAAACATGCCTTTATTAGAGTTATGTTCTAAAAACATTAAATTAGTTTCAGCGTATGAATAATTAGCGACAATAGAAGTAAAAGCAAAGAACAAGATAGCGATAGCAACAAAGTAAGAACCCCAGCTACCAACATGCTCTTGTAAAGCTGCTTGCGTAAGTTCAATTCCCATCACCCCAGACTCAGGTACTAATTGTTGAGATAGTAAAATTAACGACGCAGTCGCGGTACAAATAACAATAGTATCAATAAATACACCCAGCATTTGTACATAGCCTTGCGATGCAGGGTGAGGTGGATAAGGTGTTGCAGTTGCGGCAGCATTTGCTGCGCTACCCATACCAGCTTCGTTTGAGAATAATCCACGCTTGATCCCTTGGATCATCGCCTGTGTTACACCATAACCAATTGCACCTGCACCTGCTTGTTCAAGTCCAAAAGCACTTTTTATAATAAGTACCAACACATCTGGTAAAGCAGTAAAATTCATTGCACATACATATATTGCAACTAATAAATAGGCTAATGCCATAAAAGGTACAACCATTTCTGCAAATCGTGAGATTGTTTTTAAGCCACCAAAGATAATAATACCTGAGCCAACAACAAGTACTATTCCAACAATATATTTTGGTACATCAAACGCTACTTCGAATGCTGCAGCAATAGAGTTTGACTGTACGGCATTAAATACTAGGCCAAAAGCTAAAATTAAACATAACGAGAATAAAACGCCCATCCAACGCTTACCTAAACCTACTTCCATATAATAAGCAGGGCCACCTCTAAAATTACCTTCAGCATCTTTTGTTTTATAAGCTTGTGCTAAGGTACTTTCTGCAAAACTGGTTGCCATTCCTATTAAGGCAATAAGCCACATCCAAAAAATCGCACCTGGGCCACCTAAATATAAAGCAACAGCTACACCTGCCATATTACCTGTACCAACACGGGCGGCTAAAGATGTACAAAAAGCTTGGAATGACGATATCTCATTATCGCCGCACTTACGCGAACCAAACATTACTTTAAACATATGTGGAAATTGGACAATTTGAATGAAGCCTAACCGAACGGTAAAAAACAGGCCTGCTGCTATTAATAAGTAGACGAGAACTTGGCCCCACAAAAGGGCACTTATACTATTTATTATGTCTGTCATGGATACTACCTAAATACATGAGTTAAAAAAGTGCTGGCAACTTACCACAACAAACAAAAAGAGTTTAGTTTTAAAGTGCAAAAAGCACAGTTATCAACAGGCTTTTGTGAGTAACTTGTGATCTAGTTGTGAGCTTTGTCTGTGTATAAAATAAATCTAATTTTACTTA
>NZ_JAGJEJ010000040.1:0-2955 GCF_018101025.1 Pseudoalteromonas sp. MMG006 | reverse complement strand
ATTAACTTCTGTCGCTTTACTGTCACAAAACGCGTTTGGCGTTGTATGGTTAAGCCTCACGGGTAATTAGTACAAGTTAGCTTAATGGCTCACACCACTTCCACATCTTGCCTATCAACGTTGTAGTCTTCAACGGCCCTTCAGAGACTTTAAAAGTCTAGTGAGAAATCATCTCGAGGCCTGCTTCGCGCTTAGATGCTTTCAGCGCTTATCAGTTCCGAACGTAGCTACCGGGCAATGCCATTGGCATGACAACCCGAACACCAGCGGTTCGTTCACTCCGGTCCTCTCGTACTAGGAGCAACCCCTCTCAATTCTCAAACGCCCACGGCAGATAGGGACCGAACTGTCTCACGACGTTCTAAACCCAGCTCGCGTACCACTTTAAATGGCGAACAGCCATACCCTTGGGACCGACTTCAGCCCCAGGATGTGATGAGCCGACATCGAGGTGCCAAACACCGCCGTCGATATGAACTCTTGGGCGGTATCAGCCTGTTATCCCCGGAGTACCTTTTATCCGTTGAGCGATGGCCCTTCCATTCAGAACCACCGGATCACTATGACCTACTTTCGTACCTGCTCGACGTGTCTGTCTCGCAGTTAAGCTGGCTTCTACCATTACACTAACCGTACGATGTCCGACCGTACTTAGCCAACCTTCGTGCTCCTCCGTTACTCTTTGGGAGGAGACCGCCCCAGTCAAACTACCCACCAGGCACTGTCCGTAACCCCGATTCAGGGGCCAACGTTAGAACATCAAAACTACAAGGGTGGTATTTCAAGGACGACTCCAACAAAACTAGCGTCTCATCTTCAAAGTCTCCCACCTATCCTACACATGTAGGTTCAATGTTCAGTGCCAAGCTGTAGTAAAGGTTCACGGGGTCTTTCCGTCTAGCCGCGGGTACACAGCATCTTCACTGCGATTTCAATTTCACTGAGTCTCGGGTGGAGACAGCGTGGCCATGGTTACACCATTCGTGCAGGTCGGAACTTACCCGACAAGGAATTTCGCTACCTTAGGACCGTTATAGTTACGGCCGCCGTTTACCGGGGCTTCGATCAAGAGCTTCTCCCTAAGGATAACCCCATCAATTAACCTTCCGGCACCGGGCAGGTGTCACACCGTATACGTCATCTTGCGATTTTGCACAGTGCTGTGTTTTTAATAAACAGTCCCAGCCACCTGGTCACTGCGGCTCCCGTCCGCTTAGAGAGCAAGTCTCATCACAGATAGGAGCGTACCTTCTCCCGAAGTTACGGTACGATTTTGCCTAGTTCCTTCACCCGAGTTCTCTCAAGCGCCTTAGTATTCTCTACCTGACCACCTGTGTCGGTTTGGGGTACGATTCGGTATAATCTGAAGCTTAGAGGCTTTTCCTGGAAGTATGGCATCAACAACTTCACTACCGTAGTAGCTCGTCTCGTGTCTCAGGTTTAATGTTCGTCCGGATTTACCTAAACAAACGCCCTACTCACTTTCACATGGACAACCATCGCCATGCTTGCTTAGCCTTCTCCGTCCCCCCATCGCAATTATACCAAGTACGGAAATATTAATCCGTTTCCCATCGACTACGCCTTTCGGCCTCGCCTTAGGGGTCGACTTACCCTACCCTGATTAACATGGGATAGGAACCCTTGGTCTTCCGGCGTGCGGGTTTTTCACCCGCATTATCGTTACTCATGTCAGCATTCGCACTTCTGATACCTCCAGCATGCCTCCCGGCACACCTTCAACGGCTTACAGAACGCTCCCCTACCACTCAACGTAAACGTTGAATCCGCAGCTTCGGTGCATAGTTTAGCCCCGTTACATCTTCCGCGCAGACCGACTCGACCAGTGAGCTATTACGCTTTCTTTAAAGGATGGCTGCTTCTAAGCCAACCTCCTGGCTGTCTGGGCCTTTCCACATCGTTTCCCACTTAACTATGACTTTGGGACCTTAGCTGGCGGTCTGGGTTGTTTCCCTCTTCACGACGGACGTTAGCACCCGCCGTGTGTCTCCCGGATATTACTTTACGGTATTCGGAGTTTGCAAAGGGTTGGTAAGTCGGGATGACCCCCTAGCCTTAACAGTGCTCTACCCCCGTAAGTATTCGTCCGAGGCTCTACCTAAATAGATTTCGGGGAGAACCAGCTATCTCCCGGTTTGATTAGCCTTTCACTCCTAGCCACAGGTCATCCCCTAACTTTTCAACGTTAGTGGGTTCGGTCCTCCAGTTGATGTTACTCAACCTTCAACCTGCCCATGGCTAGATCACCGGGTTTCGGGTCTATACCTTGCAACTAGTCGCCCAGTTAAGACTCGGTTTCCCTACGGCTACCCTATACGGTTAACCTCGCTACAAAATATAAGTCGCTGACCCATTATACAAAAGGTACGCAGTCACCTAACAAGTAGGCTCCTACTGCTTGTACGTACACGGTTTCAGGTTCTATTTCACTCCCCTCACAGGGGTTCTTTTCGCCTTTCCCTCACGGTACTGGTTCACTATCGGTCAGTTGGGAGTATTTAGCCTTAGATGATGGTCCACCTATATTCAGTCAAAGTTTCACGTGCTCCGACCTACTCGATTTCACTTAAAATGTCTTTTCATGTACGGGACTATCACCCTGTATCGTGGCACTTTCCAGAGCCTTCCATTAACACATAATAAGCTTAAGGGCTGTTCCGATTTCGCTCGCCGCTACTTTCGGAATCTCGGTTGATTTCTTTTCCTACGGGTACTTAGATGTTTCAGTTCTCCGCGTTCGCCTCGTTAACCTATGTATTCAGTTAACGATACCTGCAAGCAGGTGGGTTTCCCCATTCGGAAATCCTAGTCTCAAGCGCTTTTTACTAGCTTGACTAGGCTTATCGCAAGTTAATACGTCCTTCATCGCCTCCAACTGCCAAGGCATCCACCGTGTACGCTTAGTCACTTAACCATACAACCCAAACGGGTCTT
>NZ_JAGJEJ010000004.1:0-263212 GCF_018101025.1 Pseudoalteromonas sp. MMG006 | reverse complement strand
TGTTAACAGGCTAAAAATGGTTGGCTAAAATGGCGACAAAGGAGCAAAAGCCAACTGTTTTTTGTCCTTGTTTAACAGCTTGTTAGCTTGATATTAAATTTAATATTAATAGAACTAAAGCGATAGTACTTAATACTAAAGGCAACAATTGAACTCTGAATGCTTTTTCATGAAAAGTCCATTCTAGCCAAAATAAATACCTAAGGCTTTTGAGATCATCACCATTAAAAATGTGCACAACATGCCCAACTTTGTTTATCCCTCCGTAGTCACTTTCTTTCTCTATTTCAACTCTTAATTGCTTGCTTCCAAAGCCAAATTTATAGTGCGCATCATATATAAACCAAGAGGATTCCGCATTGTAGCTTTTATTTGGAGGAAACTCGTCTGACACATAGTTACGACAGTATTGACTACCACTCTTTCTTAATTCTCTTAATAATCGTTTAGTTAAGAACTCGCAATAAAATTTTTCGATATTTTTTTTCCAGTCGGAAGCTATATTATCGACCCAAAAATGATAGTAATCCCAAATAAAATAAATGATTAACAATAGAAAAGTAAGATCTGCAAATGCACTAATATTTTTAAAAGATATAAATCCCAAATTTATTTTGTCTATCTGTGCACCACTTAAGATGTATATCAACGCGGCAAATGATACCAATAGTAATTTATTTGATGTTTTTTTTGCTGAACTCAATTAATACTCCTTTCAAGCTAACAGCTTATTGAACACCATTTTGGTGGTTTATAACACACCAAAACGGCCTATATTACATACCATGATAATTTCACCAATAATTACCTTTGTAAACAAGTAATTAAAACAGCTAGAAATTAAGCATGTTATTTTGCCCCAAAACGGCGTTTAATAATGTTATTGGACAAAATTAGATTTCTACTTAAAACACAGGAATAAATTTAACTTTTTCAGTGTCCGGTTATCGCTCAAAGCTGCCATCAATAAACATAGTTACTAATTGAAATGTAATGGCATACACAGCCTGCAATAACAAATAGGTGCCAAATAGCATGGCTAAATTGCGTGCTTTTAGCACTATAAAATAAAGTACCTAAGCTGTAAAAAATACCACCGGCGAGTAACCAATAAAGTGCATTTACGTCAATATTTAAATAAAGCGGGTATACAATTGCGAGGGCAAACCAGCCCATGAGTAAGTAAGTCGCAAGTGATACTTTTTTATTGCCATTTTTAACCAATATTTTGTATGCAACGCCGCCAAGTGCCACTGCCCATATAAAGCTGAGCGTTCCCCATGACCACGCCCCATTTAATGACATTAATAAGAATGGGGTGTAAGTGCCGGCTATTAATACATAAATAGCGCAGTGATCACATTTTTTATAAAAGGCACGGAGTTTAGATTGTACGCTTGCGTGGTAAAGCGTTGATGATAAAAATAAGATAAATAGGCTTGCACCATATATGGCTGTACTTATATACGCTTGAAGAGTAGTTGCTTGAGTAAATAAATCCCACATTACAAACACTGCAAATGCAATGCCCAGCGCGTGGCTTAATACATTGAGCTTTTCTTCTTTACGGGAATACGGCGCTTCTAAAGACATAACAAATCCTACCTCTGTGAAGTTGAGTTTGAGTGTACAGTTGTACGCTGAAGGTTTCAATATGGATTTTACGTATTCTTTATTGAAGTTAGTTTTGGTTTTACTTGATTTTAAAGAGAATTAATTCACTATGCTGTTGTCTACTGTAATCCACATTACGAGCTTAAACAAACATGAAAAAAAATTTAAAAGCGGCTTTACTCACCGCCGTCGTTTACCCAGGAGCTGGGCACTTTTCGTTAAAAAAACATCTTATTGGGAGTATTTTTGCTGGTGTATTTTCTCTTTTATTAATTTTAACGTTTAAAGATATATTTGCGATTGCTCAATGTACTGCCAATGAGCTCGTTTCAGGTAAAATACCTATGTCGGTTACCGGCATATTAAAAGCAGCACAACAACCTTCAGATGAGTGTGCAAAGCTTGCACAATATAAATACGTCCCTTTAATGGTTGTTATTTGGCTTTTGAGTATTGTGGATGCATACCGTTTAGGAAAAAAAACCGATAAGTAAAATTGTATTTTTTGTCTACATAATATGGCTGCTCAACGCAGCCATTTTTGTTTTTAACTCATTATTTTAATTTTTTCAATATGCATGTAAATACCCTGTAAATCTTAGTAACGTCGAACATATAGAGCATAACTACCAAATGTGTACTGCTTTTTTCTTATCTTAATAAATTGTGCAATCTATTTTTATTAGTTTTGTTCTTTTTTTGTTAATTGTTTTCTGTTATTTTTACCGCGCAAATAATACCAATTATTATTTGTGTATCTTTAGTGGTACAAAAATCTATGTGTTGGCTTGTAATAGCTAATATTTTATTTAAGGAAAATATTATGAATCGTCGTATAAATAGTCATATCAAAAGGAGCTTTAAAGTTAGTAGTTTATCTTTGGCACTGTGTTTAGGCATTAGCTCAACAGCGCAAGCTTCGGTTGAAAAACTAACGGTAAGTGGTAATCAGGTTTTAGCAGATGGTGTAAATAAAAGCTTTGCTGGCCCAAGTTTGTTTTGGAGTAATACAGGTTGGGGTGGTGAAAAATTTTACACCGCGCAAACAGTTGCTAAAGCTAAGTCTGAATTTGGTGCAACTATTATACGTGCAGCAATCGGTCACGGTGCTGGCGGTGATATAAATCAAGATTGGAACGGTAATATGGGCCGACTTGATGAAGTTGTTACTGCTGCAATTGCCGAAGATATGTACGTTATAATAGATTTTCATAGCCACGAAGCGCATAAAGATCAAGCTACTGCAATCAAATTTTTTGAAGAAGTAGCCACTAAGTATGGAGATAATGATAACGTAATTTATGAGATTTATAATGAACCATTACAAATATCATGGGAATACGATATTAAGCCATACGCTGAAACCGTTATAGACAAAATACGTGCAATAGATCCTGACAATTTAATTGTTGTTGGTACGCCAACATGGTCTCAGGATGTTGATGTTGCGTCACAAAGCCCAATTGATCGTGCCAATGTTGCTTATACTCTTCACTTTTATGCAGGTACGCATGGCCAGTCATACCGTAATAAAGCGCAAATTGCTTTAGATAACGGCATTGCTTTATTTGCCACCGAGTGGGGCAGTGTAAATGCAGATGGTAATGGTGGTGTTAATATTAATGAAACAGATGCTTGGATGGCATTTTTAAAAACTAATAACATCAGCCATGCAATGTGGGCACTTAACGATAAAAGTGAAGGTGCGTCAATGTTCACACCAGGTGGAGGTTGGGATTCATTAACAGCCTCTGGTACAAAAGCAAAAGAAATTATTCAAGGTTGGGGTGGTAGTAGCAATAGCGTTGATTTAGATAGTGATGGAGATGGTGTTATTGATAATCTCGATCAATGTAATGATACGCCTGCCGGAACAACCGTTGATAGTATTGGTTGCGCAATTGCAGATACAGACGCTGATGGTGTTAGCGATAATATTGACCAATGTCCTAATACACCAGCCGGCGAAACGGTTAATGATGAAGGATGCGTATTGGTTGTAGAGGAGCCACAAACTGATACTGATAACGATGGCGTATATGATGATGTTGATCAATGTCCTGATACACCTGCAGGAGCAAGTGTTGATTCAAATGGGTGCGCTATTGTGAGCTCTACAGACTGTAGTGATATAAACGCATACCCTAATTGGGTTAAAAAAGACTATGCTGCAGGTCCTTATACGCACAACAACACAGACGATAAAATGCAATATCAAGGCAACGCATACAGTGCTAATTGGTACACAAATACGACGCCAGGAAGTGATGCTTCGTGGACACTGATTTTTAGTTGTAATTAATTACACTTTATAAAGAGTAAAAGGTAAATACTGAGTGTATTTGCCTTTTAACCCTATAAAGCACTGTTATTTAAACTTATAAAGCGTTGCTTTATAAGCTAACCTTTATAGATGCTTTGGTGCTGATTAATAAGATTATAACTAGGTGATTGTATGTTATCCACATAACGCCAATCGGTTGTAATTTGATTGTTTGTAATTGTAAGTAACACATAACCACGATGCGATAATTCGCAATAATCTAAATCGTTAATTAGTAATGAAAGTGAATCGGCCATTTGCTTAGCTTGCTGCGGGTTAAGAGCTAAATAGTGCTCCATACCGGGTGAAGTCACGCTTGGCGTTGCAAATTCTACCCCTACGTTTTCACCCTTTTTATTTTTTAACGTGCCTTGCCATGCATTGTGAGTATCACCCGCAAGGACGACTAATTTTTTATTTAATGCAGCAACGCTTTTATACAGTGCTTCGCGTTCGCTAGGGTAACCATCCCACGCGTCTAAGTTATAAGGCATTAACGTATTTATGCGTGCAAGTTCCTTGGGAGTTACCGCTTTATTTGCTAACACGGCTTTTTTAATAGCGACTAGCTCTTTTAACACCTGCGGTATTTTAGTGCGATCGGATTGCGAAAATATTTCAGTAGGTAGCCACATTTTAGTCATCAACACTTGCTGACCTAATACTTGCCACTTTGCATTTGATTCAGTTATTGCACTCGTGAGCCAGTTTAATTGTGTACTACCCAGTAACTGCCTATTTGGACTATTTAAATCACTAGCAAAGCGCGCAACATCCATTTGCTTGGTCTCTAGGTTTTTATAGTCGCTGTAAGCGAGTTGTTTATCGCGTGCTATTACACGAGTATCTAGCATATGTAGGCTTATTAAATCTCCAAAGTTAAACGAGCGGTAAATATGGGGATTTTGTTCGCCCATTGGCGGGCGAATTGGAAGCCATTCATAATATGCTTGTATAGCTGCAGCACGGCGTTTATAAAAATCCCCTTCATCGGGCGTGTGGTTCTCAGCGCCTGTTTTATACGTGTCGTTTGTGATTTCATGGTCATCCCATATTGCTATAAAAGGGGCTGCTGCATGTAGTGCTTGTAATCCTTTATCGGTTCTATAAATAGCATATCGCTTTCGATAGTCATTTAATGTAATTATTTCACCGCTATTATCATCTGCTAGTTTACGGTTAATTTTTTCTGCGTTTTCTGTTGCGTATCCACCCATTGGGTATTCGTAAATGTAATCACCTAAGTGGAGTACTACATCTAGATCTTTTTGCTTAGCAGCATCGGTGTATGCATTAAAATAGCCTGCCGGATAGTTTGAGCACGACACAACAACCATTTTAACGTGTTCAACGTTCTCTACAGGAAGTGTTTTAGCTCGACCGACAGGGCTTGTCGTATTTGCTCCTATAAAACGATAAAAGTACTGGGTATTTGGAAGCAACCCTTGTACGTCTATTTTTATTGTATAGTCACGGCTAGCATCTGTTTGCTCTTGGCCCTGTCTAATAATGTTTTTAAATTGAGAGTCTAATGCTACTTCCCATGCAACAGTCACTGAAGCGGTTGATTGTGGCGAAGTTGCACGCGTCCAAAGTATTAACGCATTACTTAATGGATCGCCACTTGCCACGCCGTGGTTAAATTCAGTATATGACAATGGTTTATTGATTAATGAGTTGCTACAACCAGAAATACTGCTTGAAACTGCAACGGTAAACACGCTTGCAGCGGTTGTTTTTAAAAAATTACGACGAGATGAAATTGGCATACTGCACTTTTTAGAGTTATTTAAATTGGCCTGAATTTTATTGTGTCGACATGACGTTTTTATAAACGCTAAATGTATTTAATGTGACGAAGTGATGGAGAATAGTGTTTTATTTACTAAAATATAGTCAAAAAATTAAAATTAGTGGTTAAATTAACAAGTGATGAATGCATTATAATATGCGCTATTATTTAAAATTTAAATTATTCAAGTGCTTACGTTTATTTTTATATTGGCACAACCTTTGATTATGTATTTACGTCTAAACAATACACAAACAAGGAATACCATTATGAAACATTCAATAAAAATCGCTATGGCAAGTTTATTAGTATTAGGTTCTGCGCACGTTAATGCGACTGAAGTGGACCTAGATGTAACTGATATTTTATCAACCAGTGTGAGTAATTACGTAAAACAAACAACTACGGAATTAGAAAATTCGTTAAAAGAAACATTAAGTTTTGATGCACAAGTTGTTTTAAATAGCTTACTAAACACTACCCAATCAAGCGAGATTAGTGAGAGCGCTACTACTCAAACAGCCCAGAATAATCAGCAATAAATGTTTTAAAGGAAATAAGACGATGAGCAACGAATTAGGCTTATTTGCATTAATGTTAGCGCCAGTAGTAAGTATGTTGAGTGCTTATTATTCGGTTCAAATGATTAAGGTTATGGGGAGTTGGTTTAATCTTTAATTAATAGCATTACGGGTAATTAATTCGATTAATACTAAGCTGATCGACTTAGCAAAAGCGCACGTAAATAAAGGCAGAGTGTTTTAAATAAGTAGACTTTATGAAGCGTGCGATTTTTCCATTACCAATTTTTATATTACCCCAAGGCTATACACGTTTACGTATATTTGAGCCTCGCTATTTGAATATGGTTAAAACAGCACTCGAAAGTGATACTGGGTTTGTACTGTGTACCTTTGAACATGACACACCGTTTAACATAAGCGCTCAAGGCTGCTTGGTCGATATTATTGACTTTGATCAAGACGACAGTGGGATGCTGCTTATAGATGTAATTGCATCAAAAAGCGTACAAATTGATGATGTTTATCAAGATGATCAAGAGCTTCGCCATGGTTTAATTTCAAACTGTAGCACGCCATATTGGTACAACGACTCGTTCACTGATATAGGTGAGCATGAAAAACTACAAGTAACCCTTCAAAATATATTCTTAACCAATCCAGAACTCAGTGAGCTTTACAAACAAACCCATTTTAATGAACTTACATGGGTTGTGGCACGCTGGTTAGAGTTATTGCCAATATCTATTGAGAAAAAACAGCAACTTGCGTTCGAAACTAACTTTGATAACTTACTGAGTTTCCTCCATACTGTGATTAATAACGAATTTGCCTAATTTTATTTGATCCTAAACAAATCTGCGTGCGTATTTACTAATACAAAAGCAATAACGGGATATATTATTATGGTAAGTCAACAACAATCAACACGTTGTGAACCTAATACAGGTAAGTACACTGCCATGCCAGAAACGCCAAGCAAAGAACTAATGCAAGCGCTAGTAGACGTTGCTCAATCAAGAGATAAAAAAGCATTTTCTTATCTTTTTGAATATTTTGCTCCAAAAATTAAACGATTTGGAATAAAGCAGTTTGGTGTTGAAGCCCAAGCTATGGAGCTTGTGCAAGAAACGCTAACGTCTGTATGGCGAAAAGCACATTTGTATCACAGTGACAAAGGCGCTGCGACTACCTGGGTTTACACGGTAATGCGTAATGCGTCGTTTGACATGCTTCGTAAAATGAAAAGTAATAAAGAAGAAAACATAAGCGAAGATATTTGGCCGTTATTGAACGAAACACAAGATACAAATTACGAATACACAGATCATCTTGAAGATAAACAAATTAAGCGTTATCTCGACAAACTACCACTTGCACAAAGAGAGGTTGTTAGAGGCGTTTACTTCCAAGATATGTCGCAAGAGCAGCTTGCACACCAACTAAACATTCCGGTAGGCACGGTAAAATCACGTTTACGTTTAGCCTTACAGAAATTACGTAATGAAATGGGAGATCAGCATGATTAAACATCACCCGAGTGAAACTTTACTGACACAATATTGCAGTGCATCACTTAGCGCATCACTTAGCTTAGCCGTATCTATTCATGTGGACATGTGTCCTGTGTGTCAAGCAAAAGTGGCCAAAATTGAAGCCAGCAATGCCGAGCAGGTTTTTAACGACTCTATTGAGCAAAGCCAGCCATTAGAAATGATTTCTGATGATATTTTGGATGAGCAAGAGTCTAGTTTGTTTGACTTTATTACTGCTGATAACAGTATTGATGAGGTTTACGAAGTTGAGCCTGTTGCTATTAAAGTTAACAACCACGATTACCAATTACCACGTGCTCTTACCCGTATATCACATGGTAAGTTTACCCAAGTAGGTAAATTAGCGCGCTCTCGTGTAGCACTTGAAGATGGCCCATTACGTTCAAGCTTATTACATATTGACGCTGGTGGTGAAATTCCGGAGCATACTCACACAGGTTTTGAAATTACTTTATTACTTGATGGTGAGTTTAGTGACGAGGAAGGCAGCTACGTACCAGGTGACTTTATTTTTCAAGATGGTAGCCACCAACATACACCATTAACAAAAGATGGTTGTTTATGCTTTACAGTGGTCAGTAGTGCGCTACATTTTAATAAGGGTTTCAGCAAGTTACTAAATCCAATTGGTAATTTGATTTATTAAGAGATTTTATGCAAACAGACACAATAAAAATAGGCATAAGCGCCTGCTTAGCAGGCGAAAAAGTTAGATTTGATACAGGTCATAAAAAATCTAACTTTTGCATGGACGAATTAGGTAAACACGTTGAGTACACACGTTTTTGCCCGGAAGTGGCTGTAGGCCTACCTATACCTCGACCTACGATTAGGCAAGTTAGGGTTGGTGATACAATCAAAGTATGTAGACCCGATGGCTCTGGAGACGTAGGACCACAGTTAACTGAATACGGTAAAAAAGTAGCGACCGAACAAGCAAGCACGCTAAGTGGCTTTGTTTTTTGTGCGAAAAGCCCAAGCTGTGGTATGGAGCGCATAAAAATTTACAACGAAGCAGGCACGGGTAATACCTCTGAAGGCGTTGGTTTTTTTGCAGAGCAAATAATGAAGCATAATCCGTTATTGCCATGTGAAGAAAATGGCCGTTTAAATGATATGCACTTGCGAGAAAATTTTGTATTGCGTGTTTACGTATTCAAAAACTGGCAAATGTTGGCAAAAGAGCCTCTTACTGTTCATAAGTTAACCCAATTTCACTCCCAATATAAATATCTGTTAATGGCCCACAATTATAAAGCTTATAGAGAGTTAGGTAATTTATTGGGTACATTTGTTGGTGATGATGTTAGAGCACTAGCTGACGAATATATTTTAGGGCTAATGACAGGCCTGAAAAAACCAGCTTCTCGCAGAAACAACTGCAATACTTTAATGCACTTACAGGGTTACTTTAAAAAAGATTTATCAAAAATCGAAAAACAAGAACTACGTGATGCAATTGATGAATATAGAGCAGGCTTAGTGCCGTTATATGTTCCGCTTACGTTACTTAAGCATCATTTAAAAGTGCACCCTAACGAGTACCTTGAAAAACAAGTATTCTTTAACCCTTACCCTAACGAACTAAAACTACGATATGGTATTTAATGAACACATTATTTTGGTTTAGGCGCGATTTGCGCCTTTTTTCAAACGAAGCGTTAATTCAGGCGCTAAACGATGGCGCTAAACACGCCATTTTTTTTGTGTGCGAAAAACAATGGCAGCAGCATAATACCGCTGCAATACAAATTGATTTACTTAAACGACGAGTTAAATATTTACAAGAAGAGTTAGCAGCTTATGGTATTACATTGCATGTGATAAGCGCACCATACTTTAGCGATTGTGAATCAAAATTAATTGAGTTTTGTCAATCGAATAACGTTAAGCATATTGTTGCTAACACTGAGTATGAGTTAAATGAAGTAAATCGTGATAAATCGATTTTGGCTAAGTGTGATGATATTGATGTTACATTTACACTCTACGAGGGGGATTTAATTGCTCCTGCGGGCAGTGTTAAAAACCAAAGCAATGAAATGTACAAAGTGTTTACCCCGTTTAAACGGGCATGGTTAAAGCAGTATCAAGACACTCACTTTAGTTTACCACCGTGGCCATTAGATAAATCGCCTGTTGATATAAAATCTGAATCACCTCTTAAAAGCGATGGTAGCTCTGAAAAATGGCCGGTTGATGATGAAACTCTATCTAAAATAGTCAGTGATTTTATTGCCGATAAATTAACAAGTTATGATGACAATCGTGATATTCCAAGTATAAAAGGGACTTCGGGTTTAAGTCCTTACTTAGCGCTTGGTGTAGTGAGTACAAAGCAATTATTAATTAATATTCAGCAGCAATACCCTGATATCTTAACAACGTCAAAAAGCAAAACGTTTACCTGGATAAATGAACTTGTTTGGCGTGAATTTTACCGCCATTTAATTTCTGAGTTTCCTAAGTTGTCTCGAGGCGATAACTTTAATGAAAAATACAACGCAGTAAAGTGGCGAAAAAACGACGAGGACTTCAATGCATGGTGTGAAGGGCGCACAGGTTATCCACTTGTAGATGCTGCTATGCGACAGTTAAACCAAACAGGCTGGATGCATAATCGTCTACGAATGGTTGTTGCGAGCTTTTTAACTAAGCATTTACTTATTGATTGGCGTGAGGGCGAAAAGTACTTTATGCAGCATTTAATCGATGGTGATTTGGCATCAAACAATGGTGGTTGGCAATGGGCGGCAAGTACAGGGTGTGATGCTCAGCCTTATTTCAGAATTTTTAATCCTATCACCCAAAGTGAGCGCTTTGATCCAACAGGTAAATTTATACGTAAGTATTTGCCAGAGCTTGAGAATGTGCCAGATAAACAGATTCACTTTCCTCATACTTATTTAGCTTCTATGGGTAAGACAAAGGAGTGCTACTGGCCGGCAATTGTAGATCATAAAGCTGCACGTGAGCGTGCGTTAGCTGCTTTTAAGGTGTGATATGGATAATGTGCTTCCAGTAGATAAATTTGTAGATATTTACCAAAAACTTGATAATAGCAATTTAGAATTATTAAGTGAAATATACAGTGATGACATTCAGTTTATTGATCCAATGCATGAGATTAACGGCATTGAAAAGCTACGTGAGTATTTTGCAAACCTGTATAGTAATGTTAAGCACTGCCAATTTGATATAACGGATTCTTTCAGTGTTAATGATACGGCGTTTATCTATTGGACCATGCATTATGCACACCCAAAACTTTCATCAGGAAAAACGATATCTGTGCAAGGTCATAGTAAGTTGATTTTTAAAGATGATAGAATTTTAAAACATCGAGATTATTTTAATGTTGGTGAGCTTTTGTATAAACATATTCCGTTATTAGGTTCTGTTATTAATTACATAAATAAAAGGGCGGGCTGAATATGATTACCTTAATTACAGGGGCTACTTCAGGAATTGGTGAGCAGTTAGCGATAAAGTATGCAGAGCAGGGCGATAAAGTAATAGCCTGTGGTCGAAACCGCGAAAAACTCGCTGAACTTGCAAAGCATGAAAACATTCAAATTTGTCAATTTGATGCCACAAGCCTCGATGACATTAAACAATCCACTATTGGTTTTACACAATTTGATCGCGTTATATTAAATGCTGGTAATTGTGAGTACGTTGATGATGCACGAAATTTTGATAGTGCTTTATTTGAGCGGGTAATTTCGGTCAACTTACTCGCTATGGGTTACTGCTTAGAAGCATTATTACCTAAAATAAACTCGGGTGGTCAACTTGTATTGGTAAGTTCTAGTGTCACTTACTTGCCTCTTCCACGTTCAGAAGCGTATGGTGCATCAAAAGCTGGCGTCAGTTATTTAGCTAAGAGCTTGGCGTTAGATTTAACTGATGTTGATGTAACGCTTGTTCACCCTGGCTTTGTGAAAACACCGCTAACTAATAAAAATGACTTTCCTATGCCTATGGCGGTTACTGCAAACGAAGCGGCAAATTATATGATTAAGGGGATACAAAAGCGGCGCAAAGAAGTTCATTTCCCTTATCGTTTTACACTCATTTTAAAAGCTTTGCGAATATTACCACTCCCGCTATGGCTTAAAATCGCAAAAGGATTAACTCGTTGAAAAAAATAGCAATAATTGGATCCGGCGTATCTGGGTTAACTGCCGCACATTTACTTCATAAACATTACGATGTAACTGTGTTTGAAAAAAATGATTACATTGGTGGGCATACTGCTACCGTTGATGTAACTGTTAGTGGCGCTAAATACGCTATTGATACCGGTTTTATTGTTTTTAATGATAGAACCTACCCTTATTTTGAAAAATTACTTGCTCGTATAGGTGTTAACAAACAGCCTACTCAAATGAGTTTTAGTGTGCATAATGACGCTACCGGATTTGAATATAACGGGCATACATTTACAAGTTTGTTTGCTCAGCGAAGAAATATATTTAGGCCTAAATTTTGGCGTCTTTTATACGATATCGTTAAGTTTAATAAAGTGTGTAAAGCTATTTATGAGCAAGGTGACTATAAAAAAGAGCATTCTTTAGGCGATTTACTTAACGAACATGGCTTTAACGACTTTTTTAAATACCATTATATTTTGCCGATGGGCGCTGCTATTTGGTCTACCAGCATAAAAGAAATGGAAAATGTTGGTGTGGAATTTTTTGTTAAGTTTTTCTTTAATCATGGCCTTTTAGATATAACTAATCGACCGCAGTGGTATGTTATTCCGGGTGGATCTCGTGAGTACATTAATCCCTTAATAAAGGGATTTGCGGATAAAATAAAATTAAATAGTAATATTAAATCAGTGACGCGAACTGACGACAAAGCCATTATAGAATTTTCACTTGGTGACAAAGAAGAATTTGATAAAGTCATTTTTGCTTGTCATTCAGACCAAGCACTTAGTCTTCTAGGCGATGCAACAGCGCAAGAACAATCTGTTTTAGGTGCAATAGCTTATACAGAGAACTCTGTTGTTTTACACACCGATACGAGTTTATTACCTGATAGAAAAGCAGCGTGGGCAAGTTGGAATTACCTTCTTAATAACAACACAGATAAAGCTGCTGTTGTTACATATCAAATGAATATTCTGCAAGGCATCGCAAGTGACACGCAATTTTGTGTAACGCTTAATCATCTTCAAGGTATTGAGCAAAGTAAAATACTACGAGAGTTTACTTATCACCATCCTGTATTTAATCAATCATCCATAGCCGCACAAAAGCAAAAACACAGTATTGATGGGCAAAACAATAGTTATTTTTGTGGTGCTTATTGGTATAACGGCTTTCATGAAGATGGCGTACGAAGCGGTGTAGACGTCGCAAAGCAGTTAGGTGTTGAGTTTGACTAGTGCAGTGTACTTAGGCGATGTTAGACATCGCCGATTTGCTGTTAAAAACCATAGCTTTAACTACTCGCTTTATATGATGTGGGTTGATTTGAAGCAGCCTCTAAACTTAAATAATATTCATCCTATGTTAGGTACGTTTGGGTTTAAAGCACTTAGGTTTAAACAATCAGATTACTTGCAACACGTCCCTAACCCACAACAACACACTGTATTTGAACGTGCGCAAATGCAATTAAAATCGCTTGGTGTTGATGAAGAGTTTGAGCATGTTTATATGCTGGGACAATTGCGCTGTTTTGGGATATATTTTAGCCCAGTAAATTTTTATTTTTATGGCCACACTAGTGACGAATTTAAGTATTTAGTAGCAGAAGTAAGTAATACACCTTGGAATGAGCGACATTACTATTTAGTTCCGTTAGGAAAAAAAGTGAACTTTAAAAAAGTCTTTTCCGTATCACCCTTCATGGATTTGAATATGAACTACCACTGGCATATTCGACATACACTTAGTAATACGTTAATACACATAGAAAACAAGAAAAATGAAACATTGCTATTCGATGCTTCTTTAAGACTAAAACGTCAAGAGCTCACAAAAGATGCGGTTAGTGAGTTATTAAAGCGGTTTCCTGCTATGACGTGGTCTGTTTTCAAAGGTATTTATGTGCAAGCATTTAAACTGTTTGTGAAAAAGGTGCCTTTTTTAGGCCACTCGTAAATGTATTTCGTATTAGACTTGGGTAGTTAAAACAATAATATAGGTATTTCAATGGAAAAAGTATCAAGTTTAAATTGCGCACACAACACAGGCTGGTTTACTAACTTTTATAAGAGGCTAGTTACAGGCGCTTTTTCTTCTATAAAAACGGGCCAAATAATACTAGTTGATGGTAATTCGCGCTCTGTTTTCGGTGATACTTCATCAAATTTAAAAGTGACAGTTAGCGTTAACGATAAAGCCATGTACAAAGCATTTGCGTTATCGGGTAGCGTAGGTGCTGGAGAGTCCTATATTTTAGGTCACTGGTCTTGCGACAATCTAACTCGCCTCATCGAAATATTTGCAATTAACCAAGATCAATTAGATAACTTTGAAAAGAAGTTCTCCTTTTTTAGCAACATAGCACACAGAATTAATCACCTTAAAAATAAAAATTCAGAGTCTGGTTCTAAAAAGAATATTGTTGCTCACTACGATTTAGGCAACGACTTGTACGAATCTTTTTTATCGGATGAAATGTTGTACTCAAGCGCAGTGTATCCAAGTAAAGATGCAACGCTTGAACAAGCGCAGCAATACAAACTTAAACGTATTTGCGAGCAGGTAGAACTTCAACAAGGCGATTCTGTGATAGAAATAGGCACTGGTTGGGGAGCGTTCGCTATTTATGCAGCCATTCACTTTGATTGCCACGTAACAACCACAACTATTTCTGACGAGCAGTACGATTACGTTGCTAACAAGGTTAAAGCCCTTGGTCTTGAAAGAAAAATAACGTTATTAAAGCTTGATTATCGTTTATTAGAAGGGCAGTACGATAAGCTCGTTTCGATTGAAATGATAGAAGCCGTCGGTCACGAGTATTTACCAAGCTTTTTTACTAAGTGCGGTGACCTACTCAAAGAAAATGGCGCTATGCTTATTCAGGCAATAACAATAAGCGATCAGCGTTATAAACATTATTTAAAAAATTCTGATTTTATTCAGCAATATATATTTCCTGGTGGGTGTTTGCCATCGCTCAACGAAATGAGCGAACAAATTAAAAATAACACTAACATGGTTATTCATACGGTTAATGATATTGGCGCTCACTATGCACGAACATTAGCTGATTGGCGTGAGCGCTTTATTAAGAGTTGGCCAGAGTTAGATAGAACTAAATTTGACGAACGCTTTTACAGGCTCTGGTTGTTTTACCTTGCATATTGTGAAGGGGCATTTAGAACTCGTGCCACGAGTACGGTACATTTAATGGCTCGTAAACCGCGCTTTACTAGCGATAATGATGAAATTGCACTCGGTTATTAACTTTGTCTTGTTTCAAGCAGTATGGTTTTTGTCATTACTGCTTGAAGGGCAATCTGTTTACGTAACGCCTTTAGTCATTGCTCTGATGTTTTATTTATCAAAGCAAAAAAAGCACGATACTATTTTAATGTTAAAGGCGCTACCATTAGGCCTATTCGGCGAGTTTATTGCCATAAATCTAGGCTTGCTTGATTTTCATTCTTACCCATTTCCTCTTTGGCTTGTATTTTTATGGGCCTCTTTAGTGCTGTGTATTAACAGCTCTATGTCTTTTTTGACTTCACTTAAGTTTTGGCAAGCATTTTTAGTATGTTTAGCATTTGCACCAGCAAGTTACTGGGCAGGCGCTCGCTTTGGTGTCCTAAACTTACCATTGCCCCTGATACAATTTTGGCTGATATACGGCTTAATATGGGCAAGTATGTTTACTCTAATATTGCTTATAAACTCAAAAATTAAAGCGGTGCTGAATACAAAACCTCTTTAGCTTTCCTTAGTCTGCTTGTGATTTGATCAAACTCGTTCTGTAGCGCGTATATTTAGTACTTTATAAAGTTAAGGAACGATTTTGAAAATAAATTTATTAATTAGTTTTTGCTTTTTACTCACCTCATATAACGCCTATGCAAATGATGACTTTACAAAAGTAGGCGAAGCCAGAATGGAGTATTTATTTTGGGACGTTTACGATGCCATATTGTTTACACCTTCTGGTAAATATAAAAGCGGTGAAAATCCGATAAAGTTCAAGCTTAAATACTTGCGTGACTTTGAGGCAAAAGACATTGTTAAAGCAACTAAAGAGCAGTGGGAGCATTTAAACAAGCCTGATTTATCACAAAAGTATGCAGATAAATTACTTAATATTTGGCCAAATATAAATAAAGGCGACTCCTTAATGTTAGAAACAGACGTTAATGGTAAAAGTACATTTTATTATAACGACGAAGAAGTTGGCCACATAGATGATGCTCAATTTGCTAAAGACTTTTTGGCAATTTGGCTTGATAAAAACACGTCAGAGCCTGCGATTCGACAACAATTACTAGGAAACTAATTTATGAGTTTATTAAAGATAAAGCCATTCATAGTGTGTATTTTTGCCATGTTTTTAATTAGCTGTTCAGCGCCAAATGTCGAGCACTATAAAAACAGTTCGCCAGTGTTTAACTTTAAAGAGTTTTTTAGTGGTAATTTGAAAGCCTACGGCGTTGTACAAGACTATAAAGGCGAGTTAACCCGTAAACTAGTTGTAGACATGCATGCAACCTGGAATGGCTCTCAAGGCGTTATTGAAGAAGATTTTGTATATGATGATGGTGAAACCCAAAAGCGTATATGGAAAGTGACACTTAACGACGATAATACATTAACAGGAACAGCCGCTGATGTAACAGGTGTAGCTAAAGGTAAAAGTAACGGCAGTGTTTTTCATTGGAATTATGATGTTGAGCTACCATACGATGGCTCTACGCTTAACGTAAACTTTGATGACTGGATGTACTTGGTAACACAATCACGCTTGATAAACCGCACATCTATTGTTAAGTTTGGTGTCGAGGTCGGGGAAGTGACCTTAGTTATCGAGAAGATATAGTTGGTTTACGGCGTTGTTCAACTTGTACCAAAATTGAACTCAAATTAAGTCTTTGTTAACCCAACACACTGTATTTTACCGAGAATTATTAAAATTTTATTTATTTTCTAAGAATTTAGGCAAAATATGCAATTTGCTGTTGCTAACTCTTTAAAAATACATAAAGATAGGTTTTGCGAAGGCAAAATAATAACGAATAGGAATCTAATAATGAATAAAGCTCAATTAGTTGAAAAAATCGCTACTGATGCAGAAATTTCTAAAGCTGCAGCTACACGTGCACTTGACGCGTTTACTGGCGCTGTAACTTCTTCTTTAAAAGAAGGTAATTCAGTTGCATTAGTTGGTTTTGGTACTTTCTCAGTTAAAGAACGTGCAGCACGCACTGGCCGTAACCCGCAAACGGGTGCTGAGATTCAAATCGCAGCGGCAACTATCCCAAGCTTTAAAGCAGGTAAAGGTCTTAAAGATCAAGTAAACCCTTAATTGGCGATTTACAGAATTTTTAAAAAAGAGCTTTTAAGCTCTTTTTTTTTACCTGTAAAAAAGTTACGAAGCAGCGCTTTTAAACTACGAATCCACAATAGTACTTGATTTATTTGAGGTATTTTATTGATGCTAATGCATCAAAAACTTCTCATATACGACTGCATTAATACAGGAGCAATTAGCGATAACAATTAAAAAGGGAATTTTTGTCTATCTATTTTATTACCTAAAGTCGATTTCTTTTTAAAGAACATAAAAAACCCCTGCTAATTGCTTAGCAGGGGTTTTGCTTAATACTCAGTAAAAATGCACTGTAACTTATTTAAAGTTACGCTTTTAAAGCTTTGTCGCCTCGTCCAATACCAACAGCACCTGAGCGGACAACTTCGATAATGTCTGTTTCGTGGCGAAGAGTGTCTAAAAACGATTCTATTTTGTCTGTACTACTTACAAGCTGTAGGCTGTAACTTTGTCGGCCCATATCTAAAATAGCCCCTTGGAACACATCAACAACACGTGTTACAGCCGCTCGTGTGGTTTCGTCTTGGGCAAATACTTTAACAAGTAGTAATTCACGCTCTATATGGCTCATTTCTGTTAAGTCGATGATCTTAAGTACATCAACAAGCTTATTTACTTGTTTAGTAATTTGCTCAACAATTCTGTCATCGCCCATCGTTGTTATGGTAATACGTGATAAAGACTGATCATCGGTTGTGCCTACAGTTAAGCTATCTATGTTGTACGCGCGTTGTGAAAAAAGCCCTACAATGCGCGACAGAGCACCAGGTTCGTTTTCTAATAATATAGATAAAATACGACGCATTATGCTTTTACTCCTTTACGTAACCACATCTCATCAATGCCACCTAGTTTAATTTGCATTGGGTATACATGTTCTTTTTCATCAACGTTAATATCTAAAAATACTAAACGGTCGTTAATACTCATTGCTTTATCAATGGCAGGTTGTAGCTCATCGAGCGTGTCGACTTTAATACCAACATGGCCGTAACTTTCAACAAGCTTTACAAAATCAGGTAATGAGTCCATGTAAGACGATGAGTGGCGACCGCCATAAATCATGTCTTGCCATTGGCGTACCATACCTAAAGAGCGATTATTTAATGATACAACTTTAACAGCTAAGTTATATTGCAAACACGTTGATAGCTCTTGAATGTTCATTTGTATAGAGCCGTCGCCTGTTACACATACCGATTCTTTATCTGGGAACGCTAATTTAACCCCCATTGCTGCTGGTAAACCAAAGCCCATAGTGCCTAGACCACCAGAGTTGATCCACTGGCGAGGGTTTTTAAATGGGTAGTATTGAGCGGCAAACATTTGATGCTGACCTACGTCTGAGCTTACATATGCATCGCCGTTTGTTGCTTTATATACTGCTTCGATAACAGCTTGGGGCTTAATTTTATCGCCATCGGTGTTGTAATTCAGACATTTTTGCTCACGCCAACTAATAATTTGTCGCCACCAATCTTCTTGAGCGCTTCTATCGATTTGTATTGGGCTTTTATCAATAGCAGTTTGTAGTTGTTCTATCACCGTTGCTAAACATCCTACAACCGGAATATGAGCTTTAATAGTTTTAGAAATTGAGGTTGGGTCTACATCAACATGCACGATGGTTGCGTTAGGGCAAAACTTGTTAACGTTATTTGTAACACGATCATCAAAACGTGCGCCTAAGGCTAAAATTACATCAGCGTTGGCCATTGCTTTATTTGCTTCAAGTGTACCGTGCATACCAAGCATACCCACAAAATTAGGGTGTACGCCGGAAATACCACCAAGGCCCATTAAGGTATTTGTGATGGGCGCATTTAACGATTCTACTAAGTGAGTTAATTGCTCCGATGTATTAGAAAGTACAATTCCGCCACCTGAATAAATGACTAGTTTCTTTGCTTCAAGAATAGCGGTTACTGCTTTGCGTATTTGTTTTGAGTGACCTTTTGTATTTGGGCTATAAGTCCTAAGCTCAGTAGTTTTAGGGAATTCGTACTCAAACTTAATCGCAGGATTAAGCATATCTTTTGGTAGTTCAACCACTACAGGGCCTGGGCGGCCTGTATTTGCAATATAAAACGCTTTTGCAAGTATGGCTGGGATCTCTTTAGCACTTCGACAGTTAAAGCTGTGTTTAACTACGGGGCGCGAACAGCCAACAATATCGGTTTCTTGAAATGCATCATCGCCAATAAGGCTTGTTGGTACTTGCCCTGATAAAACGACCATAGGGATTGAATCCATATACGCTGTAGCAATACCTGTAATACAGTTTGTAGCGCCAGGGCCTGAGGTAGCAAGCACAACACCCACTTCACCAGTGGCACGGGCATAGCCATCAGCCATGTGCGTTGCTGCTTGTTCATGGCGCACTAAAATATGCTCAATATCATCTTGTTGAAAAAGTGCATCATATAAGTCTAAAACCGAACCACCAGGGTAGCCAAATATGTATTTAACCTTTAGCTCTTTTAAGGCCTGAACTACTAGTTCAGAGCCATTGTATTCTTGTTTGCTCATCCTCATTCCTCTGTGCGCTTTTTTGTGCATAAAAAAACCCCCGCGTAGTGCGAGGGTTTTTAAAAAGCAGTATCACTTCTTAATACATCCCCGCTGGGCTTATAACTAAGACCAGTACGAGTACGACTAAAAGATTAATATGTGTGTTCATAGTTTTTACTCTATTTAGCAAAACACTGCTTTTAAATTAAATATTCTCTATAGGTTTATTTTTAAGGGTTTTAAGGCTTTATGTCAACCTTGAAATGGCTTTTTTGCATTAAAGTTTCATTTTAAGTGGTTTTTCAGCTTTATCTTGCAAAAGGTGCCCGTTTACTCAGGATACCTAATAAATATTATGCATTTTTGACAGTTGTAAAGGCGATCCTAAAAATTAAATTTAGCTAAGAGCAATTGTGTTAATTATATGTTTTAGAAACTGCCTTAATAGTAAATTTTAGGTATGATGAGCCCATAAGAATGATTGAGGAATATACAGTGAAAAAAGTGGCTATGATTTCGCTTTTATCTACATTAATAAGCCCTTTAGTAATCGCTGATACTGCATCTCCGCATGATGTGGGTATTACTAACAAGGAACGCATTTTATATTGGCTCAATAAAAGAGATAACATTGCGCAGAGTGATCTTGAGTCCTCATATATGCAATACATGGATATGAGTACTAATAACTCACGTTTAATTAAAAATGGTTTTAGACAGTTTAATTCTAAAATTGATAATTCACTGGTTTCAGTAAAATCTCAAGCTGCTTTTTCTTCTTCTTTAATCCCCGATCAAACTGTAAATCAAGTAAAAATACTGACTATATTGATAGACTTTCCCGACTTAAAACATGACGATAATAAGTTAACAGCCCCAGATACAGATATGTTTTACGCTGATTATTCTAAAGAACATTATCAACAGATGTTATTCAATAGCGAAAGCTATTTAGGTCCAGATGGTCAAAACTTATTAACGGCAAAAAGCTATTATTCAGCCGCATCGGGTGGAAGCTTAAATTTTAGCGGTGATGTTTATGGTTGGGTAACCGCTGATAATAACGCCAAAGTATATGGAGAGCGACAAGGCAATACCCGAGATATAAATGCGCCATCTTTAGTTAAAGAAGCTGTAGAAAAAGCAGTTGCGCAATTTAATATTAATTTAAGTGATTATGACCTTACTGATTTAGATGATATTGACGGTGACGGTAATATTAACGAACCTAATGGAATAATAGACCATGTAATGGTTTTTCATTCAAGTATTGGAGAAGAAGCCGGAGGAGGTTACCTAGCTACCGATGCAATTTGGTCTCATCGTTACTATGTATTTGATGAAAATAGCCAACCTAGTGAAGTAACGGGAAGTTCTGTTAAGCTTTTTGGCTACACAATCAACCCAATTGATGCTGGAATTGGTGTGGTTGTGCACGAGTTTGGCCACGATTTAGGATTGCTTGATGAATACGACTTACAATCTAATACTGTAGGTGAGCCGGTTGCATCTTGGTCTGTTATGTCTACAGGTAGTTGGGCGGGGGCGCTAAGAGGTTCGGAGCCTGTGATGTTTAGCCCTTATGCACTTGAATACTTGCAAACGCGCTATCAAGGTAATTGGGTTAATCAGCTAGAGCTTGAAATGACACAAGTCAATGAAAATTCTGAGCAAATACTTGTTGATACATCAAGTACTACGCAATCAAAAAGCCAGTTAAAAGTAGTTTTACCTAAACGCCTAGAAAAGTTTAAAACACCGGTTGAAGGGGAGTTTCAATATTATTCAAATACTGGCGACAATCTGCGAAATAGTTTTATAAATACGATAGAACTGCCAGCAACCAATGACGCACTAACGCTAAGTTTTATTGCCTATTACAGTATTGAACGAGATTACGATTTAGTGCAAATAAAAGTAAACGGCACACCAATTAGTGGTAATTACACTCAAGGCAATAACCCATATTATGGTGATATTGGGCCTTACATTACCGGTGATTCTTTTTTAAGCAGTGATGCTAAACAACCTAACGGCTATTTAACGCACGAGTTTGATTTAACACCTTATGCAGGGCAAACGATAGAGCTTAGTATTGAATACATAACTGATGCAAATACTCATTACTATGGTTTTGTTGTTGATGATATGCAGGTTAGGCAAAACGAAACGTTAATTTGGCAAAACAACGCAGAAGTGCAAACGTCTGCTCAACTAACAAACTTTGAAAGAATAGGCAGTTACATATACGCCTCACCATCGCATTATTATTTACAATTACGATCTTATCTAGGTATCGATAGCGGGTTGCAAAGTGAGCAATATTTGCCAGGAGTACTTTTGTGGTATGCCGATGAATCTCAATCAGATAATAATACCACCGAGCACCCTGGAACTGGCTTTGCGTTAGTCGTTGACGCGGATCAGCGAGCAATTAATAAAGGTACTACGCAAATACCTGCCGATACAGCAATACAAATGCGCGATGCTGCATTTAGTGTATACGATCAGCGTGCGGGTTTAGGCGATGATAACTTATCAGCCATTAGTGAATTTAGTGATAAAACAGATTATAGTTTTTCCCTACAAAATGAATCTGGGGTTGAATTACCACAATTAGGTTTTGGGTTTACTATATTAAATCAGTCAACTAATAATGACAGCGTGAGCGTTGATTTAAGTTATAGCTCTGCAAATGGGATCAAATTTAGTATTACTGATCTTAATGTACAATTTGATATTGAAGGATTAACGTTAACACCACTTGATACGTTTGTGTGGCGTTTTGATGATGGCTCAACAAGCACTGAACTTGCACCTTTACATGAGTATGCTGATTTTGGCACTTATAATGTTGAGTTTATCGTGAGTAACAAGAACGCTGAGCAAGTATTTACCACTGAAGTAAATATTAATGAGCCTTTAGCTATTAACGACGTTGATTATGATGTTAATCAAGGGGTATTAACAGCCCAAGCAAATATTTCCGGAGGCGTTCCACCTTTTACTTATCAGTGGAGCCTAGGTGATAACATCAGCTTGGAGACGCAAAGTATTACACATAGTTATTTATATTCAGGTAATTACCAAGTTGAGATAATAGTAATAGACAGCCAAGACAATCAAACTGAAAAAACGCTAGATATTTCTGCGACAGTGCCAATGAACATTGAAAGTGGATTTACTGCTGATAACTTAACAGTTCAGTTTAATAGTGATATTAGCGGTGGTTTTGGTAACTATACATACAACTGGGATTTTGGTGATGGCAGTGTTTCTAGTATACAAAACCCAAGTTACGTTTATGAAAACGAAGGAAGTTATACCGTAATACTTACAGCAACTGATGCTCAGACGGGTGAAGTTATTACTGAAAGCTTAATTGTAAGTGTAAAGGTAGAGCAAAGTAGTTCCGGCTCTAGTGGTGGAACAATGGCTGGCTTACTAATTTTATTAGCCTTTAGTACACTGAGAGTAATACCAATGGGCAATAATACTTAATTATTCTTCGGGCTAAACGTGTCGCTATCTGTGTTAAAAATTCTCATTTACAACTGCATGGATGCAGAAGAGGAGCGATGCAGAAGCAAATATTTTTGCCGAGCTATCAACACGTTTTTCCTGCCTCAAAATAGATCAATTAATTAAGCGAATTGGTATAAAACTATTTTTTCGCCCGTAAAAGCAAAAAAGCCAGCATAGCTGGCTTTTTAACGTTCAAATAGAAGCCGCTATTAAGCGGCTACTTTTTAAAGACGATCAATCACTGATTGAGTAAAGTCTGTAGTACCGTGGCTGCCGCCTAAATCACGTGTTGTACGATCACCTGATTTAATTACATCAGCTACAGCGCTACGAATACGCTCTGCAGTGTCGCCCATATCTAAATGCTCAAGCATTTGAATAGACGCTAAGATTACTGATGTAGGGTTAGCTAGGTTTTTACCTGCGATATCTGGCGCACTACCGTGTACAGCTTCAAAAATAGCCGCATCTTCACCAATGTTAGCGCCTGGAGCCATACCTAAACCACCCACTAAACCTGCACATAAGTCTGATAAAATATCACCAAATAAGTTAGTTGTTACAACAACGTCAAACTCTTCTGGTGTCATTACAAGTTTCATACATGTTGCATCAACAATCATTTCTGTTGACTCAATTTGTGGGTAACGCTCAGCTACTTCACGGGCTACTTTTAAAAATAAGCCTGATGTTGATTTTAAGATGTTAGCTTTATGTACCGCTGTTACTTTTTTACGGCCTTCACGTATTGCAAGCTCGTAAGCAAACGTTACAATTTTTTCTGCGCCTTCACGGGTGATAATTGATTTTGCTTCAGCTTCGTTGCCATCTTCGCTAACTACTTGGCCTGCACCTGAGTACATACCTTGCGTGTTTTCACGAATAGTGATGATATCAATATCGTCGTAACGTGCTTTAGTACCAACAAACGATTTTACAGGGCGTACATTTGCGTATAAACCAAATTGCTTACGCAGTGTAACGTTAATAGACGTAAAACCTTCACCTACAGGCGTAGTTAATGGGCCTTTTAAAGTGATTTTATTTTTAGCTATTGTATCAATTGTTTCTTGTGGAAGTAGCTCACCTGTTTTTTCAAGTGCTGCAAGGCCTGCATCAACAAATTCATAATCAAAGTCGCAACCTGCGGCTTTTAATATTTCAAGTGCTGAGTCGATAATGCTCGGACCGATGCCGTCGCCTTTGATCACTGTGATGGTTTGTTTGGCCATTGACTTTTCCTTTAAAGAGTTTGATTTGCACATAAATTATTACTCTGAGAGAGTAACTGCTTGTTAGGTCATTTATGTGAACGTGCTTGAAAATTTAAGGGCGCATTTATACCAATTTATCACCCATTTTGCTAGTTTATACAGTAAATACTGGATATAAATACCATTTATAGTGGGTATAGAAATATTAAATAACCATTACTCAACGTAAATTAAATTTATTATTCGCAATTTAGGTTAAATACTATCGAATATACCCAAAGCAGCTAAATGTTGATTGAAATCTGTTTCGTCATGCCACTTTTGTATTTTTAGTTGCTCGTTTAATGTTTGCTTTTGCCAAGCACTTATTTCAAGGTCTGGTTTAAAAACGATTTGTGCAATTATTTTAAGTGACACCCATAGCTTTTGAGAGTTAGTTAAATGTTTTTTAGGTGTTTGCTCTGCTTCTAATAATGACATAGTCCATCGGTTATCACTTAATAGATGAGTTAATTGCTGAGTTAGTACATCAGAATTAACTTCTTTAACGCCAAAAAATGAGCATATGGGTGCACTCAATATTTTATTAGGGGTACCATCTATTAATGTTTTACGAGAGAGTGATGTACTGCACTGTGTTAGTAAAAAATGTGTGTATGCGTATAAGGGCAATGTTATATGCTCAAACTGATCGTGTTTATTTTTACTTACCAGCAAAGCCATTATTTTTACCAGTGCATTTAATCTATTAACAATATAGGCATGTAAAGGGTGGGGGGTAACATTAACAAGCTGTTCAAATACAACACGTTGTATTATAGCTGGCGCGTTATAATAGCCGACCATTGACAGACTGTGCTTTAAATCTTTAGCAGCTTGATACTCTTTGTTGTAGGGCTTTACTGCTTCACATAAATTTGCAACCACCAGTGGGTGGGCTGCCATTAGCTGGCTTAACCCTTTAAAGCTATATTCATGCTGTAATTTAATATGGCTTACTAAATTAAGTAGCACTTGTGCTTTATCTTCATGCGTGGAACTGTTTGTTTTTACATGCTCGCTGTTAAATGCGGTAAAGCTGATGCTTTTACTTACGCACTTCCATTGTTTTGCGTTGTCGCTAAAGGATGCTTTAACTTTGTACCATGTAAGTTTTTTAGGATTTTCAGTACTTATTAATACATGCTTCCCTTGGGGGTCTGTCGCTAAATAAATCATTGATTGGGCAGCATGGTTTACTCGGCTACCTGGTAATAACGGACCTAAATGAGCAACTAGTGATTTAATGAGTTCTAGGGCAAATAAGTTTGGAGTACGAATATATAAATCACTCAATGCTTTATATGTGCTTATGTGCTTTTTTTGCGAATTGTTACTAATGTTCATTGCAATGATATTTGCAATGGCAAGTAATGTAATACCGCCATCATAAAGCATAATTTTTGGGGTACTCACCAATGCGTGCTTGTATTTGTTTAGCTTAGCGAGCAATTGCGCAACGTGCTGGGCTGGCTCTCCTGCAGTCAGCATAATCTTTGCGGCTAGTTTATGACGCATCTTCCAAATATGTTTATCTGTATCGGTAAACTCATCTTGATTACCTAACTTGTTTAACTGAGGACTAACACATAAATGTTCAATAAGCGCGGCGCTAATATAAAGCTCGCTTAGCTTTGAGTCGTAGCTTTGAGATTTACACAAAGCTGCAGTGACAACACACTGTACAATAACGAGGTTTATAGCGTATGAATAACTTGGATTGTAAAGCGTAAGCCGTGCTTGAAGCGCATGGGGGTGTTCATCATAGAGCGTTCTATATTGCTCGGCGAGCTTATTTGCCATAGGGTAGATGGCTGCCCACTTTTTCTTATTATTATAACTACTTAAAAATAACTGCGTATTATTAAGTAGTTGCTCTAAGGTGGTAGATACGGCTTCTAGCATTAAACCTGCACCTAATTTTGTTCTTGGTATTTGTTATAAGCACTCGGGCCCCATAGAAATAGCTGACCATTTTTAAAAAGTAATCCAGTACATTCATCCATTGTTGTAATACCGTCAGATGTTTTATGTTGTGTACGATAAAAAACAATTTGAAAAACCTGCTCTCCATCGCGTTTAGCATAAGTTAAATCGGGGCTGCCTAAGTAATCAAGCACACTATTTAAAGTAGTCGGTTCCTCAAGAGATAGTTTTTCTATAAAACGTTTATTAAATGCTTCACGGTCTTGCCAGATCATAGCTTGCGGATCGTCTTTATAAAACATGATCACAGATGCTGCTATGAGCGCGTATAGCCCTAAACCTAAAATTAAATACCTAATAAACTTTTTAAACATGCTTAACTCTGGCTGCTGTAACTAATAGTAGTATACGTATTGATGGTAACGCAGGCTATAAGCTTGCGACTAACTTAGTCTTAACTGCTTTAAACTAAAGCCTAAATTTATATCGGTACGTAAACTAACCAAGTGTTTTGAAATAACGTACATATCCATATTAACGGCAAGCTTATTTTTAATACTCGGGGCTAAAGAGTCATCCTCTAGCGCTTGCTCTACAGAGCTATAGTTATTTACTAACTGCTGCGCAGACTTTGTGCCAATACCTTTAACGCCGGGTATATCATTGGTTTTATCTCCTGCTAAAGCCCAAAAATCAACCAGCTTATGTTTCTCTACTCCAAAACGCTCTTTTATACTTGCTTCATCAAGGTATAACTTTTTAAAGTAATCATAAACGCTAATATAAGGGCCAATGTGCGGCAAAAACCCTTTATCTGTTGATACAACAATATTACTTATTTGATTACTGGCGGCTTTGTAAGCAAGCGTTGCTATTATATCGTCCGCTTCATCGTTAATAGGTTCAAACACAACAATGCCTGTTTGCTCTATTGCTGCTTTAAAATCTTTCAACGCGTCTTTTAGCATTTGTGGCATTGGTGCGCGTGAATGTTTGTAATCTTTATAAAAATGGTAGCGCCAGCTTCTATCTCCATCAAAGACCGCAATAGCATGTGTTGCATTACTGCTTTTAAGTAGTTTTTTACATGCGTGGGCAACGCGTGAGCAACAAGATTCAATCATTTGTGCGTCACTGTGGTGTTTTTGATTAGCATCAACAGCGTAAATGCGCCTAATTAAATTAAGCGCATCGATAAGAAGTAATTGGGGTTTCAAACTATAAAACTCATGCTTTTATTTTGTAACACGGAACGTACTTGCTGCCAGGGAGTTTCATACGGCCTTGATCAACAAATGCTTGTAATAAGGTATCCATATTTTCCATAAGGGCTGGTTCGCCACTTAAAACATATGGACCATTTTGCTTAATGGCTTTAACACCTTCGTCTTTTACATTTCCAGCAACAATACCAGAAAACGCACGACGCAAATTAGCCGCTAACTGTTGTTTTGGTTGTTCAAGATGCAAATCAAGGTTTGCCATATTTTCGTGGGTAGGGGCAAACGGTTGCTGAAAATTGTTATCAATTTTAAGTGTCCAATTAAAGTAATAAGCATCACCTTCACTTTTACGATAATTACGTACGCTTGCCATGGCCGATTTTAGCTTTTGGCCTACAAGTTCAGGGTTATCTATAATAACTTCAAATTTATCGAGTGCCTCACTACCTAAAGTCATTTTAATAAACTCACAGAGCTCATTAAAGTAATCTTCACTTTCTTTTGGTCCTGTTAAAATGACAGGTAAACACTGTTTAGCGTTATCAGGGTGAAGTAAAATTCCTAAAAGGTAGAGTAATTCTTCTGCAGTTCCTGCACCACCTGGGAAAATAATAATTGCGTGAGCTGTTCTTATAAATGCTTCTAAGCGTTTTTCAATGTCTGGCAAAATAACAAGTTCATTAACAATAGGATTTGGCGGCTCGGCAGCAATAATGCTTGGCTCTGTAAGGCCTAAATAACGGTTATCAATATTACGTTGTTTAGCATGGCCAATGGTTGCACCTTTCATTGGGCCTTTCATAGCACCTGGTCCGCATCCTGTGCAAATGTTTAATCCACGAAGACCAAGCTCATAGCCTACTTGCTTAGTGTATTTGTATTCAACTTCATTGATTGAGTGGCCGCCCCAGCAAACTATCATGTCTGGTTCGCTATTAACCCGCAAAGCCCCCGCATTTCTAAGCATATCGAAAACCATATGTGTGATAGTTTTTTGCTCTTTGAGGTCTTTTTCATATTTTTGGCAAATAAATAAAATGTCGCGAATAACCGAAAAAATATGTTCGTGGATACCAGTAATTATTTCGCCATCAACAAAGGCTGTATGAGGTGGGTTTTCTAGCTCAATTTTAATACCGCGTTCACGACTAATTAATCGAATGTCGAAGTCTTGGTATTTGTCATAAATTTCGTTACTTGCATCGGTATGACTACCTACGTTAAGTACTGCAAGCGCACAGTTTCTAAATAATTTATAACGCTCGCTAGCGGAAGATTGCTCTAATAAATCCACTTCTAATTGCGACAGTAAATCTAAAACCCCTGTAGGGTTTAACTGTATTAACATCGGCGTTCTCCTTGAGGCTAAAATAGTAAACTGCTTGGTAATAAATTAAATGTTCATAATTTATTACTTACTAGTGCAAAGGCGATCCCGACCAGAATTTTTTGCTTCATAAAGGGCGTCATCTGCTCTATCAAATGCTTTGAGCGGGGTATCGCCTTTTTTAAATTGAGTTGCACCAACAGATATGGTGATCTCAATTTGCTTTTCTCTAAATTTAAAAGGAATATTTTTAATAACTTTTCTTACCTTGTCTAAAGGTAAGGCGGCGTTTTCTAATGACACCCCCGGCATTAGTAACACAAATTCTTCACCACCATATCGGGCTATAAAATCAGATTTTCTTATCGATTTTTGTAGTGCTTTAGAAATAACCTGTAGTGTAATATCACCCGCAGTGTGACCAAATCGGTCATTAATTGATTTAAAATGGTCTACATCAATAACGGCAAGGGTAACATCTGACGGTTGTACATTAAACAAGTGCATTTCATGATTATAGCGCTCGTCAAATGCCGCACGATTAGGTAATTTAGTCAGCCCATCAAGTAGACTTTTAAAACGTTGTTCGTTCAAGCGTTTTTTATAAGTAGTTAACTTGCTCTCTAAATTACCAATTCTTGTATTTATTTCTTTAAAACTCGTACTGAGCATTTCTCTGTCTTGTCGCTCTAGTTTTTCTTTGGCAATAAAGTCTTCACTTAACGATTTTAACTCGTTATCAACCAGCTCTTTTAGTGAAGAGATAGACGTAGCTTTTTGAGTTTGCTCATTAAGGTTTTTAATTTTATTTTCAATACTTTTGTTTAAAACATTAAACTCAACACTCATTGATTCAGAATGCTTACTAGTAGATACGATGGAGTGATGAAGCTCTTCTAGTGTTTGATTAAGAGACGTTAAGAAGCTCTGTGCTGATTGGCGCTCTTTATTAATATTTTTGACTACAACGCTTATTATTTTAATGGCTGCATCAAGAAGGTGCTCGAGGCAGTCGTTATCAGTGATTGAATTTTTTATTGCTTTTATTTGACCAGTCGATTCATCTTCAAGAACTAACTCATCTGCAAGCTCTAACAACTGCTTTGCCAATGTTGAGGAGGCCGAGTTTTCTTCATTTTGGCTGGTGGTAAGCTTAGTATTAAGCGCCTGGTGATAAAAACGAATAAGCTGGTCTAATAATGGAATATAATCGTGTGTAGATTGAACGTTACTGATTTCATGATCTAACAAATGACGCAAAGTGCGACGAGTTTCATCAGGTAAGCCTTTTGTTTTTTGTAATTGCTTACCAGCATTCTGAACACTTAAAAATAAGTCTCTTTGCTGCGCTAATTGCACCGCTTCTTGGTTTTGTAATAAGCCAACTAACTCTTCAATTAATGGCAATAAATCTTCAAAGCTTACACCCTTGACTAATGCAGAGCGAAATTTAGCTAATCTATTGTCGAGTTCTGTATCTAAGCCTTTGCAACTTAAAGACAATTTTGCAGCTAAATTAGATAAAGTATCAACTTGGTATTTTCGGGCTGTTTCAACTGCCATACGAGCATCAATAGCTTGTTTCAATTTTTTATCTGTAGCGTTAGATTTATCAGTCACCTAAGCATACCGCCATTGTGTTGGTTTCATTAAGTTCAGTTTACAACAAAATTTTATTAAGTGTAGTTATCTAGTTAAAATCTTAGAATTTTTTGTAAGTTACTACGTATAAACTCGTATACAGAGCAACTTATCGTATTTAATTCACTTTTAACAATGAGGTTGTTAACCTTACTTGTAATTAAGTTACCACTAAGAGTGTCCATGAAAAAGTTATTAGCCTTGTCAATTTTAGCTGCTTGTTCAGCGCCAGTATTTGCTGATGTAAATTATTCTTTAAACATTTCGCAGCCACAACATCATTTAGGTGATGTAAGTGTAGAGTTTCCAAAAACAGCGCAGTCTCACCTTGATATCAAGCTTCCAGCTTGGCGCACAGGCCGCTATGAAATTTTAAATTTAGCAAATGGTGTTCGTTACTTTGATGCAAAAGATAGTGAAGGCGACGCACTAAAATGGGAAAAAATAGATCACAGCACGTGGCGGGTACACCTAGATAAGCCAACGCAAGTGAATATTGATTATCAGGTATATGCAAATGAACTTGGTAAACGCGCTCGTCATATTGACGACAGCCATGCATTTGTCGATGCATCAGGGTTTTTCATGTTTAGTGAGTCATTTAGACAAGAGCCTGTCACTGTCAATCTAGAAGTACCTAAAAAATGGCGTTCTGTATCAGGCATGCAAAACAATACTAATGAGCATAGCTTTAAGGCTGCTGATTACGATGTACTAGTTGACTCGCCTATAGAAACCGGTATCAACAAGTTGCATAAATTTGAAGTCGAGGGGCGAAAATACGAACTTGTCATTTGGGGAGAAGGTAATTACGACGAGCAATTAATGCTAACTGATTTAAAAAAGCTGGTTACTACAGGTAATGTTATATGGGATAGCTATCCGTATGAGCGATATGTATTTATGGTTCATGCAACTTCGGGAGCGGGTGGTGCAACTGAACATTTAAATTCAACCATTATACAGCGTCCTAGAAATCGTTATGCTAGTCGCGAAGATTACCTTGGGTTTATAAGCACAGCTGCCCATGAATTTGTGCATACATGGAATGTTAAAGCGTATCGCCCTCAAGGTCTAGTACCCTATGATTACACAAATTTAAACTACTCAAAATTACTATGGATTGCAGAAGGTTCTACAAGTTATTTTGAAGATCATTTATTAGTTCGCTCTGGTATAGAAACCACAGATGAATTTTTTAAAGTGATGAGTAAAACAATTAACCGACACTTACAAACACCAGGTCGAGAAGTACAAAGTGCAAGTGAAACAAGCTTTGATAAGTGGATAAACCAAGGTGGTGACCACGCGCGTAATTATAGTACAAATATATACTTGGAAGGTTCATTACTTTCACTTGCCTTGGATATTGATTTGCTAGAAAAAAGTCGAGGTAAAATAAGCTACCGTGACGTACATAAAGCACTTTATAACAAACACAAAATGCCAGCTGGTTTTACTCAAAATGATGTACTGAATATATTAAAAGATTTGACTGGTCGCGATTATTCAATGTGGTGGAAAGAAAATGTAGACTCTCCTGCAACGATTGATTTTGATGAGCTACTTGCAAAAGTTGGTTTAAAGCTTGAGCGTCCTGAAAAAGCTAAAGTAGTTGCAAGCATTGATGCTAGTGCTAAAAGTACGGGTGAGCTGTTAACGCTTAACTATGTTAAACGCGGTGGCAGTGCATGGCAGGCTGGCTTAACAACTGACGACAAAATTGTTGCTATTAATAAAAAACATGTAGGCAAAGATCTTAAAAGTACCTTAGAAACGTTTAAAGCAGGCGATGAGGTGACTATTGATTATATTCGTCGAGATGCTCTTGAAAGCTTAACGTTAGTTTTATCAAAAGATTACGATAAACCTAAAAAAGTTGTCGCGAATAAAGATGCAACACCTGAGCAAAAAGCTTTATTTAAAGCATGGATTGGTGTGGATCATCCAATAAACAAATAATTACAATTTGTTTTAATATTTATTTAAAAGGAGCCTTGGCTCCTTTTTTATTTTAAATAAAGTTTATATTTTGTATGCATTCTCTAACTTTTAAATTAAAGTTAAGGCGAGTAAGCTAATACTTTGCTCTTACTATTAAACCTTTTCAAACATTGGATAGCCTGCTGACATGGAATCTGAACAAAATATAAATAAACTCATTCACCAGTATGTGATTAATGATCCTCTTCACCAACTATTTGATGCTATAGATGTTATTTCTGTACAAGGATATGACCAAAACAGGCGAGTAATATATTGGAATAAGGGAAGTGAGCAACTTTATGGCTTTACCGAAGAGGAAGCGAAAGGAAAGAAACTTGAAGATTTAATTATTCCAGCGCCAATGCGTGAAGTGGTTATTAACGCTCATTCTAATTGGATTAATGATGGTATAGAGATCCCAGCGTCGGAAATAACATTACAATGTAAAAATGGAACAAGTGTATCTGTTTTTTCTAGCCACGTTATGTTTACAAATCAATATAATACAAAACAAATGTACTGTATTGATATTGATTTATCTGATGTAAAAAAAGCACAAGCTGATGCATCATTTAATGAGCATATGCTAAAAACTATTTTTGGCGCAATTCCCGACTTATTTTTCTTAATGGAAAATGACGGCACTATTTTACAATATCACGCGAGTAATGAAACAGATTTATACACCGAACCAAAACAATTCATTGGCAAAAAAATTGGAGATGTACTACCCGCAGATGTAGCTAAAAAGTTTGAAACTTACATCAGTCTTGTTTTAGAAAAAGAAGAGATGATGAACTTTAAATATGAATTATCGATGCCGCATGGCGACGTTTTTTTTGAAGCAAGAATAAACAAAATAGCTAAACACAATCAGCTAATAGTCATTATTAGAGATATTACTGAGCAACATAAATCAGATGAGTTAATTAGACACCAGGCTTATTACGATAGTTTAACGTTACTGCCTAACCGATTTTTATCACTAGATCGGTTGTCGCAACTACTTATAGAAGCACAAAGAAATAATGAAAAAGCTGCAGTACTTTTTTTGGATTTAGATGATTTTAAAAAAATTAATGATTCTTTAGGACACGAAACAGGCGATAAACTTTTAATTGATTCAGCACAAAGATTACAACACGAATTACGAAAAGAAGATACGGTAGGGCGTTTAGGTGGAGATGAGTTCATTATATTGCTTAGAGATATAAAGGATCATCACTCTGCACTTAGAATCACTGAAAAACTACTTAATAATTTTAGAACCCCTTTTAAAATAGAAAATCGAGAACTTGTACTTACTACCAGTATTGGCGTGGCAATATACCCAGAAAATGGTACTACGGTTTCTGATTTATTAAGAAATGCAGATACCGCAATGTACCAAGCTAAGTCTTATGGCCGTAATACTTATTCATTTTTCACAAAAAAAATGAATGCGATTATTCAACGTCGACTTTTAATAGAAGATCAAATGCGCAGTGCGCTTGAACGGCACGAGTTTGAACTGTATTACCAACCTCAATTTGATGTAAAAAGCGAAGCGATAGTTGGTGCAGAAGCATTATTGCGTTGGCATAACCCTATTTTAGGTAATGTAACACCTGATGAGTTTATACCTATTGCCGAAAATACAGGATTAATTGTGCCCATTGGTAAGTTTGTAATGAACCAAGCAGTACACTTTTTAAATACCTGGCAATGTAGCTCTAAATGCAAACACAAGTACACTATGGCTGTTAATTTATCTCCTCGTCAATTTAGAGATGTTGGGTTACTAAGCTTTATTCAAAATTTACTCAGCGAAACTAATATAGATCCTGAACGTTTAGAGCTTGAAATTACAGAGGGAGTATTGATGAGTTGCCACACAAATGTTGTGGATTTATTAACAGAAATAGCGGCTTTAGGTATTAACTTATCAATGGATGACTTTGGCACAGGCTATTCATCATTAAGTTATTTACGGGAATACCCATTTAATGTGCTCAAAATAGATAGAAGCTTCATCGACGGTATAATTTTAAATAGTGAAGATAGAAACCTAGTAAAAGCAATTGTCTCTATGTCCCATAGTTTAGGGCTTAAAGTGGTGGCTGAAGGCGTAGAGACACAAGAACAGCACAACTTATTAAAAGAGCTAGACTGTGATTTTATGCAAGGCTTTTATTTTAGCAAACCAATACCAGCAGCGGAGCTACTTAAATACTCATCGGAGTATCTAAAGTAAACTGGAATGTTATGTTGTAACAAATTATTGTACGGCTATTGACCACTACAACCTCATTAGCAACTCACAAGTAACCTGTTATAGAAACAAATAAAAAGGATTCTATAATGCGTTTAAAACCTCTTGTAGCTACACTCGCAGCCACACTTGCACTATCACTTTCAAGTAGTGCCATAGCCGACGAGGGCATGTGGCAACCACACCAACTTCCAGAGTTAGAATCAACTTTAAAAGCCAAAGGGCTTGAAATTGATGTTGAGTCTATTTCTAAATTAACCGAATTCCCAATGAATGCGGTAATTAGCCTAGGTGGCTGTACAGCATCGTTTGTATCGCCAAAAGGCTTAGTGGTTACAAATCATCACTGTGTTTATGGCTCTGTTCAATATAATTCAACACCTGAGAACAACATTTTAGAAAATGGTTTTTTAGCAAAAAGTCCTGCTGAGGATTTACCAGCAGCCCCGGGGTCACGCGTATACGTCACAGAAAAAGTTACTAATGTGACTGACAAAGTTAATAAAGGTATTGAAAAACTAAGCGCTAAAGCACGCTACGACGCAATAGTAAAAAACGAAAAAGCGCTAGTAGCCCAGTGTGAAGCCGATGAAAGCTATCGTTGTAATGTGTATTCGTTTCATGGTGGTTTAGAGTTTTACCTAATTAAGTCACTTGAAATTAAAGACGTACGTTTATCTTACGCACCAGCTATGGGCGTAGGTAAATACGGTGGCGATATAGATAACTGGATGTGGCCGCGTCACACAGGCGACTTTGGTTTTTACCGTGCTTATGTAGGCAAAGATGGAAAACCAGCTGAGTACAGCGAAGACAACGTACCTTACGTACCGGACTCTTACCTAAAAGTAAGTGCTAAAGGCGTGCAAGAAGGCGACTTTGTAATGGTTACAGGCTACCCAGGGCGTACTAACCGATACCGTATTGCAACAGAGGTAGATAACGTATTTAACGACAGCTACCCTAAAGCACGTGAGCATAATTCAAAATACGTGTCGCTTATTGAAGAAAATTCAGAAGACGGCAGTAAAGCGCGTATTGCTTACGAAAGCACCATTGCAGGTTATAACAACTATATTAAAAACTTTGGTTCGATGATCGAAAATTTTAAAAAAGGCACTATGCTTGAGCGCAAAAAACAGTTTGAGCAAGAGTTAACACAATGGATCAATAGCGATAGTGAGCGTAAAGAACAATACGGAAGCGTATTAGGTGAGCTATCTGATCTAATTGCGCAATCACAAGAGCACAGTGAACGTGACCGTATGTTAGGTTATGTACATCGCTCGCAAATGATCAGTACAGCACGACGTTTATACCGCTTAGCTTACGAAAAACAAAAGCCTAATAGCGAACGTGAATCTGGTTATCAAGAACGTGACCTACCGCGTATTAAAGCAGGGCTTGAGCGAATGACACGCCGCTATGATAGCAAAGTAGGCAAAGCTATTTTACTGCACTTTTTAGAACTGTATGCAGCACTTCCAAAAGAAGAGCGTTTTAGCGATGTTGATAAAGTATTTAAAGTACAAAATGGGTTTGATAAAGCAACTCAAAGCGCATTACTTGATAGCATGTATGAGCAGTCAAGACTTGATAATGCCACTGTTCGCAATTCATTATTTGAGCAATCGTTTAGCCAGCTAAATCAAAGCCAAGACCCATTTGTGCAGTACGCTAAAGCAATCTTCAAAGTAATGAAAGCACAGGAAGATAAATCAAAAGCACTTGCAGGTAAATTACAAGCAGCTCGCCCAGAGCTAATGAGCGCAATCATTGCGTTTAACAAAGCTAAAAACAAACCTGTCTACGCCGATGCCAACAGCACACTCCGTGTAACCTATGGCACCGTAGGTGGCTACTCACCTCAAGATGGCTTGGTAGCAACTCCCTTTACATCGCTTGAAGGGTTACTAGCTAAAAACACTGATGTTGACCCATTTAATGCACCTAAAAAGTTACAAGAGCAAATTAAAGCCAAGCTTTACGGTGACTACACGGGTGGCATGAATACAGTACCCGTTAACTTTTTATCAAATGTAGACACTACGGGTGGTAACTCAGGGTCGCCAACGCTTAACGGTAAAGCAGAGCTTGTAGGCTTACTGTTTGACGGTGTTTACGAAAGTATTATTGGTGACTGGGATTACAACCCTGAGCTTAATCGCTCAATCCACGTTGATTCACGCTACATGCTGTGGGTAATGGATAAAGTAGATAATGCACAAAACTTGTTAGACGAAATGACAATCGTAAAATAAGTCATTAGTGAGATAACAGAAGGGCGCTTACCGTAAAGGAAGCGCCTTTTTTGTAGGTGTTTGATTCGCTTATTTATGACTGCAAAGTGCCATTTCCGGACGTTCGTAACGCCCCAATAAGCGGCGAATAATAGTTGGCTAAAATTGTGAACGAAGTGAACGCAGCCAACTGTTAGGCGTCCGACTTGATTGGCTTGTTAGTTTTACTTATGCTGCCGGGCTATTTCTTTTGCCAGTTCATAGCTATTACAATTAAAGTCTGCCAGTTTTGTAATAACTACCCAAGTAGTTTTTTGTGACAAATCGTGCTCTGAGAAGCGCTCCAGAAAATTACTGCCCAACGCCTCTACCGTATTTGGTATTTCTAATATCTCAGCATTGCCAATTGTCTCACAATTCAATGCCACTTCTTTTTGATAGCTATATAAATCTCGTTCCGCTGATTCCTCTTTAGCCCAAACTTTTGAAATTAAATCTAATTTTCCATTTAGGAGTTCTTTCAACTCATTCTTCATTATTTCTGAGGTTTTTTGAATAGCTTGAGCAGAGTCTTTTGGTAGCTCTGGTTTACTTTCAAGTTCTTTAAGCAACTCAGCGAGGGAAACAGGATTTTTAGGGTAATCAATATCAGGTTTTCCAATCACACACCGATAAGCATCGTTATAGCTACTATGACAAAAGACAACCATAAGAATAGAGGACGTATAACAAATTGATGTTTCGTCTCTAAAAGTTTTAGGTGGTTTGCTCTCAAAGCCAAACTGCCTTAAGAATTGAAAACGCTTATGAATATTATCTATAAATACTTGGCTTGATTGAAACACCATACTTCCTTGTAAAACTAACAGCTTATTGAACACCATTTTGGTGGTTTATAACACACCAAAACGGCCTATATTACATACCATGATAATTTCACCAATAATTACCTTTGTAAACAAGTAATTAAAACAGCTAGAAATTAAGCATGTTATTTTGCCCCAAAACGGCGTTTAATAATGTTATTGGACAAAATTAGATTTCTACTTAAAACACAGGAATAAATTTAACTTTTTCAATGACCGCTTATCGCTCTGACCTGCCTTTAACTTAAATCAAATCACCTCGATATCCTTTAATATATTTCATGTGAATTTTATAACCAAGAAGTGCTAGCTTAGTGGTAAATTAATTGAAGGGAATAATTATGAAATTAGAGTCATTAGCACCGCACCACGGTTACGAATCTGAGGCTACGACTAAGTCGGCAGCCGTGCCTATTTACAATACTTCTTCTTATACATTTGATAACACGCAGCATGGCGCTGATTTATTCGATTTAAAAGTACCTGGAAATATTTACACCCCATAATGAACCCAACTAATGCCGTACTTGAACAACGTATTGCCGCGATGGAAGGGGCATTGGTGGGCTGGCTGTTGCCTCTGGGATGGCTGCTATTACGTCTGAAAAATGGATAAGTTAAAAAGCAAAATTGCAGTAACGTCAGCATTATTAGCGCGTACTGATGTACCAAGCTCGCAGTTACTAAAGTTACTATAAATATACACAATATTTGGGCTCGAATTTTCGAGCTTCTAACTAATGGTTATTTTAAATCAGCTCTTGGTATTTCTAAAATTACTTTTTTTTCATCTTCAGATAATATTATCCAATCAAAAATTTCTTCGTTAGTACGTCCGCAGCCAGTACAAAAACCACTGCGGCGTTCACATATGCCTAAACAGTCGGTTTTTAATTTAGATGGTTTTTTGTTTTGATTTGATTTGCGCATTGTTAAAGTCCTAACGGTGGTGCAATTTCAAAGCGAGTAGAAAACCCGTTGCCTTCTTGAATTGTAGAAAGTGTAATAACAGGGGTTTTAGTATCAAGTACAAAGGTGCTGTAAATTGAACTTGCTGTTTCTTTTTGGCTTTCAAACCAACCTGTTTTGGTTAAGCATTGGCGTAATTGCTTAGCAATTTTTTGATGAGACTTTATTGTTTGAGTTTGTGTTTTAACAGGTGTTTGGCATTGGTAGCTTACTTGCTCTGACTTATTTAAAGTAACAGTACAGTTTGCTCCAATCATATGAGTATTCGTGCGCCATTGATTAGTAAACTGGTTATTTACTTTATCTGTTTTTATTGAATTAAAACCAAACTCATAACTGCTTATAAGGTTATTTACGGTGCTGCATTCATCAGGTGTTACTGTGGTTTTTACAGACTGATTAGTTGTAGTAGTCTGATTAGTTTTGCTGGTACAGCCCGCTAAAATAAACACAATAAGAAGAATAATATAGTTTTTCATAGTTCACAGTAACCGATTAATTTAGCCACGCACTATATCACACGTGATTTACCGTAAAAATAAAAAGGCCCATATAAATATGAGCCTCTTTGTTAGTCGCAACTAATGCTATTTATGGCGACCTTGCAGGCATTTAACTACGTCTTCTAAGCCTAAGCCTTGGCGTTGTAGTAATACTGTAAGGTGATAAATTAAATCAGCTGACTCATTAGTTAGCTCATCGTTATCGTGTTTCATTGCAGCAAGTGCCACTTCTACGCCTTCTTCACCTACTTTTTGACAGCTACGGCTTAAGTCTTTAGCAAACAATGAAGCGGTGTAGCTTTTTGATGGGTCGTCGTTTTTACGCTCAACAATGACATCTTCTAATTGTGCTAAAAAGCTTAAGCTTGGTTTAGCATCATCGCCAAAGCAGCTTTGTGTGCCTAAGTGACACGTTGGGCCCTCTGGATTAGCCAGTACTAAAATTGAGTCGTAGTCACAATCGGTATGAACCGATACCACGTTTAAGTAGTTTTTTGATGATTCGCCTTTAGTCCATAAGCGCGATTTAGAGCGCGAATAAAAGGTCACTTTGTTGCTTTCAAGTGTTACCTTTAGTGCTTCGCTGTTCATAAAGCCTTGCATTAAAATAACGCCAGAGCGGGCATCTTGAACAATAGCAGGGATCATTTCGCTTTTAGCAAAATCAACTTGGGTTTGGTTTTGTTGTGTTAATTGCATAGTCTTGCTGCCACTTGGTTATCTGTTAAAAATTGTTTTAATTCGCCAATGTTAATCACATTTTTGTGAAAAACACTGGCTGCTAATGCGCCATCGACTTCGCTTTGTTTAAATACGTCTACAAAATCTTGCATGCTGCCAGCACCGCCAGAGGCGATAAGTGGGATATTACATAATGCGCGCATTTTACTTAGCTGTTCGTTGTCGTAACCATTACGTACACCGTCTTGGTTCATACAGTTTAAAACAATTTCGCCTGCGCCTAAGTCTTGCACGCGTTTAACCCATTCCTCGGTTTTATAACGTGTGCGGCTTGATGCGTTAGGATCGCCGGTTAATTGATACACTAAGTATTCGCCGGTTATTTCATCATAAAAGCTATCAATACCTACAACAACACATTGCTTACCAAATTCATCGTGTAGCTCTTTTATAAGCTCTGGGCGTGCAATAGCAGGGCTGTTAATACTTATTTTATCGGCGCCGCGCTCTAAAACACGGGCTGCATCAGCTACCGATTTAATACCACCTGCCACACAAAATGGAATATCAATATGGCGAGCAATGCTCTCTACCCAATTTACGTCAAGTAAGCGTTTTTCAACACTTGCGCTGATCTCATAAAAAACCAGTTCATCGGCACCAGCATCGCTGTATGCTTTTGCCATTGTTAAAATATCACCAACAACTTCATGGCCTTTAAATTTAACGCCTTTTACTACTTGGCCGTCTTTAACATCTAAACACGGAATTATGCGTTTTGATAACATGCCAACGCCTCCTCAACGCTAAATGCGTCATCAAGTAGTGACTTACCTAAAATAACACCGCCTACGCCAAGCTCTTTAAGTTTTTTAATATCATCAAGTGAACTTACGCCACCTGAGGCTTGCACTTTAATGGTGCTGTTGTGACGAGTTAAATCTTCATATAATTCAAATGATGGACCTGTCATGGTGCCATCTTTACTGATGTCCGTACATAAAAAGTCAATAACACCTAAGCTTACATAAAAATCAACAAGCTCAAGTAAACCAAACTCAGATTCACTTAACCAACCGTGCGTAGCAGGTGCCCAGCCAGTGGCTGTTTTATTTACATCAAGGGCAATTACAAAGTGCTCGGCGCCAAATTGCTCAATCCAGGCTTTTACTTGTTCGCGTTTTTCTACTGCCATTGAACCAATAACAACTTGGTTTGCACCGGCTTTTAGCCAATCGCTTACATCTTGCTCTGAGCGAATACCGCCGCCCACTTGATAGTGTACGTTAAGCGCTTTGGTTGCAGCTTGAATATGTTTCCACTGTTTTTTACTTGGATCGCGTGCACCTTCTAAATCAACAAGGTGCAGTTTACCTGCGCCACTGTCGGCGTATTCTTTTAAACGCGCGCCAAGTTCGAAAGGGTAAAACTGTGCTGTGTCGTATTTACCTTGGTACAATCGTACAATTTGATTTTGTAATACGTCTAATGCTGGAATAATCACAAATAATCTCTTTTTTGTTAGTTAATGGACAGTTTATAGCTGCCAATCAACAAAATTTTGTAATAAACGTGTGCCTACTTTTGCACTGCGCTCTGGGTGAAATTGCATGCCAGCGTAATTGTCTTTAGCAACAATGGCTGAAAAGGTTTGGCCGTATTCGCCGCTTACAAGTGTTGCATCGTTTACGGTGTGCGCAAAGCTATGTACAAAGTACACTTGCTCGTCTTGTGTTAACCCTTTAGTAAGTGCATGCTCTTTATTAATGCTTAAGTTATTCCAACCCATATGCGGCGACGTTAAACTGCCAACATCAAGGGCTTTTACTTGCCCTGGTATTTTACCTAAGCACTGTACGTTACCTTCTTCGGTGCTTTCGCACAGTAACTGCATACCTAAACAAATACCCATAAGCGGGCGCTGGTATTCGTTTATCGCTTGTTGCCAGCCGTTATCTACTAGGCGTTTCATAGCAACCGATGCATGACCAACGCCAGGCAATATAGCGCGCTCAAAACCCGCTAATTGCTCTGGTGAAGTAATTACTGTTGGCGTTTGCCCTAAGCGTTCAAACGCAAAGCGTACAGAATTTATATTGGCACAACCTGTATTAATTATGGCAATCATAAACATCCCTTAGAGCTGGCTGTTTGTTGGCTCGTGTCTTGTGCTACTGCCATACGAAGGGCGCGTGAAAACGCTTTAAATAAACCTTCTACTTGGTGATGGCAGTTACCGTCGCTTACCGATAATATTAGGCTAATAGCAGCATTATCACTTAAGCTTTTAAAAAAGTGCTCAACCATTTGCACGTCTAAATCGCCGGCTTTTTCTCGGCTAAAATTAGCGTTTAATACAAACGAAGCACGGCCCGATAAATCAATTTGTGCCTCTGCTTTACATTCATCCATTGGCAGTGCAAAACCATAGCGTGCAATTTGCGATTTAGTGCCAAGTGCTTGTTTAAGCGCAACACCAAGAGCAATACCAATGTCTTCAACAAGGTGGTGCTCGTCTATGTGTAAATCGCCTTTGGCTTTAATGTTTAAACCAATGTTTGCGTGGGTGCGAATTTGATCAAGCATGTGATCAAAAAAGCCAAGGCCGGTGTCTATGCTACCGTTTTTAGTTTGATCTAAGTTTATGGCTACATCAATTTGGGTTTCTTTGGTGTTACGGGTAACACGGCCTTCGCGGTTGGCTGTGGTTAGCTTGGTAACAATAGCAGGCCAGCTGCCATCGTACAAAATGCCTTCACAACATAAATTTTGTGCAAGACCAATATCTGTTTGGCGATCGCCAATTACATATGAACGTGCTAAATCAACTTTGCCAGAGCGCATAAGCTCAGTTAATAAACCTGTTTTAGGTTTACGGCAATCACAGTTTTGCTCATCAAAGTGTGGACAAATTAATACCTCGTCAAAGCTAATGCCTTGGCTTTGCATTATGTCCATCATTTTGTCTTGTGCTATATCAAAGTCAGCAGTCGGAAAGCTGTCTGTGCCTAAGCCATCTTGATTCGATACCATCACTAAACGGTAACCGGCGGCTTGTAATTGTAATAAAGCCGGGATAACACCTGGTAGAAAAGCAAGCTTCTCTAAGCTGTCTACCTGTTTGTCGGTAATTGGCTCTTCGATTATGGTGCCGTCGCGGTCAATAAATAAATAGGGGTTACTCATGATACTTCGTTTCCTGCTAATGGTGCTGTGGTAGCTGGCGTTTGTAAGCCATCTAACCAAATTTTTACTTGTTCGAGCTCTTGTTCACTACCAATTGAAATTCGTAGCCAATCGTCTTCACCGTATAGGGTAAACGCGCGCATTACTAAACCTTGCTCAAGCGCTACTTTAAAGTAGTCTTTGTTGGCTAATTTTAAGGTAACAAAGTTACCTTCACCAGTGAGAATTTTTAATGCAGCAGGGGATGCGTTTAACCACTGTACAAGTTTGGCTTTTAAGCTATTTAAAATAGTCACTTGGCGGCGCATTGATGTAATTGCATCAGGTGCAATTGCTTGCGCTGCAATACTTGCCACCACACCCGATACTGGATACGGCGCAATCACTTTACGAATTGGCGCCAGTACACTTTGTTGTGCAAGTGTAAAACCAGTTCTAAGGCCTGCAAGTGCAAATGCTTTTGATAATGTGCGCAGTACCACTACATTACTAAATTCGTTTATAAGTGCTGTGGCGCTTTGCTCTGGGCAAAATTCAATATAGGCTTCATCAACAATGACTAGTGCTTTACCCGCAAGCGCTGTTGCAATTGCTTTTACTTTATTAAGCGGTGTTAGGCTACCTGTTGGGTTATTTGGATTACAAATAAACACCAGTTTCGAGTTGCCCACAGCCTTTACTATTTCATCTACACTGCCATCAAGTAATAGCGCTTGCGTTAGGCTATTAATGGCAACGTTATGAGTATCAGCCGTTACTTTGTACATACCGTATGTTGGCAAAAATAACGCAATGCTGTCTTTGGCTGGTTCACAATAAGTGCGTACTAAGAGCTCAATGCCTTCATCGGCGCCGCGCGTCATTAATACATTTTCGCTTTCAAGCTCTGTATAAGCAGCGTAGCGGTCAATCACCAGTTGCGGTTGTGGATCTGGGTAGCGATTTAAATCTTCAATACTCAGTTCAAGGTTTTTAGCATAAGGGCTTTCGTTGGCGTTTAACCACGTTGTACCGGTTAGCTTTTCACTTTTAGCAGAGCTATAGGCAGCAAGTGCTGCAATATTTTGTGGTAATAAGCTTGTCGCTTGTGCGCTCTCATTGCTCATTTTTAATTGCCTCTAAACGAATTGAAACCGCATTAGCGTGGGCATCGAGGCCTTCTGCATCTGCAAGTGGTAAAATTGCTTTTGAAAGCTCCGTTAAACCACTTTTATTAATTGTTTGCACTGTGTATGTACGGAAAAAATCAAGCAAGTTTAAACTCGAGTAAGTTGCACTGTAACCATATGTTGGTAACACGTGGTTAGTACCCGATGCGTAATCGCCTGCAGATTCTGGAGTGTAGTCACCTACAAATACTGAGCCTGCATTTTTAACTTTATCTAGGTAAGGAGTTGCATCAGCTAATTGTAAAATTAAGTGCTCTGGGCCATATTGCGCCGATACTTCAAATGCTTGCTCAACTGAATCAACCAAAATAAGTGAAGAATTAGCAAGCGCTTGCTCGGCTGTATCTTTGCGGCTTAAGTTTGCAAGTTGGCGTGTAAGCGCCTGCTGCGTTTGCTCAATGATACTTTCGCTGTTACACAATAAAATAACTTGCGAGTCTGCGCCGTGCTCAGCTTGCGAGAGTAAATCTGCGGCTATAAATTCTGGGTTTGCACGCTCATCTGCAATCACTAATACTTCAGACGGGCCTGCTGGCATATCGATTGCCATACCAGGAATTGTTTGCGCAACAAGTTGTTTGGCCATCGTTACAAAGCTATTACCTGGGCCAAAAATTTTGTTCACTTTAGGCACTGATTCGGTGCCGTAGGCCATTGCGGCTATTGCGCCTGCGCCACCACTTTCAATCAACGTTGTAATACCACACAGCTTTGCAGCATATAAAATGGCAGGGTTAATACGTTCATCACCTTGAACAGGGGTTGCGAGTACAACAGTTTTAGCACCACTTAATTGCGCAAGTACACCTTGCATAATAACCGATGATGGCAGTGGAGCACTGCCACCTGGTACATAAATACCCACAGCTTCGATGGCCTGATATTTCAGTTCACATTCAACACCAGGTTGGGTTGATAACTTAATATCTTTAGGCAATTGCGCTTCGTGAAAACGTTTAACGTTTACATAAGCAGTGTCAATTGCGTATTTAAGCTCTGCGCTTAGTGCTTGCTCTGATGCGTTTATTTCATCAAGGGGTACACGTAAACGAGGGTTAGCTCTATTATCAAACTTTTTAGCCATATGGAGTAAGGCTTTATCGCCTTGCTCTTTAACATCGCTCATAATTGTTTGGCATATCGCTTCAACCTTTGCGCTGGCAGAAACCGCAGGGCGCATTAGCGCCGCTGCTTGTACTTGTGAAGATTCCTCATTCCAACGAAGCATGGTACTTACTCCATCATTTTTTCAATTGGCATTACTAAAATAGAGTTAGCGCCTAGGGCTTTAAGCTGCTCCATTGTTTCCCAAAATAATGTTTCGCTGCTTACCATGTGAAGCGCTACGTACTCTTCGTTCCCAGCAAGTGCTAGTAGAGTAGGTTGGCCTGAGCCTGGTAAAATTTCGCAAATTTCATCAAGTTTAGTTTTTGGCGCGTGTAGCATAATGTATTTGCTTTCTTTTGCTTGTTTAACACCACGAAGGCGCGGCATAAGCTTATTGATTAGCGCTAGTTTGTCTTCATCTTGAAGGTCTTTATTTTGAATTAAACAGGCGTTTGATTCTAAAATTGTATCACCTTGAATTAAGCCGTTCGCTTCAAGTGTTGCGCCGGTTGAAACTAAATCACAAATTGCATCAGAAAGACCTGCACGAGGGGCAACTTCTACTGAACCTGTAAGCATTACAGTACTTGCATTAATGCCTTCGCGCTTTAACCACTGCGTTAAAATTTCTGGGTAGGTTGTAGCAATACGCTTACCTTCAAACCAGCTCTTATCACGCGGGCCAAGCTCTTGTGGCCATGCAAGTGCAAGGCGGCAGTAACCAAAGTCTAGTTTAGCTAGTTTGCTAACTTCACTTGGTACACCTTGGCGTTCACGTTCTGCTTGAACTTCTACTAGCACGTTTTCGCCAACAATACCTAAATCACATACACCGTCCATTACTAAGCCCGGAATATCGTCATCGCGCACACGTAGTACGTCAATTGGCATATTAGTTGAGTGTGCAATTAAGCGTTGCTCACGTAGGTTTAATTTAACACCTAGTTGCTTTAGTAAATCTTGACAATCTTTAGACAGGCGACCGCCTTTTTGGATGGCGATACGTAGACGATTTGTGTTACTCATTATTCATTTTCCTTTAATTTAAAAACTAAAAACCCCGAGGGGAACCTCAGGGCGAAAATGAATCAATGTGTTTTGAATCGCCAGAGGTTCCTTTTAGGAATAACCTCTCAGCGAAAGACCTGACAGGTTATTCCGGTGAATGGTGGTGATGATGTACTGTTGTCAGGTTTAAGCGCATTTTTATATCCTATTTTGCTTAACGCTGTTTAGTGAGCATTAAGCTATAATCTGTTTCAATAAATTTCACATTCATAAAAACATAAACTGCCTTGCTAAGGCAAGTTTTTTTTTACCTAATTAAAGCATATCTTATAACAGTCGATAATATTGAAAGCAAAACCTCACTTTTTGCTGTTTTAATGTTTAAAATGTAGACAAAGCAGGCCTTGTTGGTCGTTTTATCTAATTTAGTAAATTAACGTTAGGGAGAAATGTATGGACATAATGATCCCTTTTTTAGGGAAAATATCACGACTCGAACTCGAGCCAAAAGGCGCTTTTCACATTGCAGGTGTGCAAAATACGCCTCAAACACAAAAAATTAAGCTGGAAAATGAAAAAAAACAACCGCTAAATAAAAAACGATTAGAAACAGCTCAGGGCAACAAAAGCGCAAACACCGATAATGAAAAAGCAATTACTGTAGACGATGAAGGGAATAAACATTTAGATACGTGGGCATGATCTGAATTAATAATAGTAAAAAGCCACGGATGACTTTTTACTATTATGGGCGTGTTATTTTTTACGCCTTATATATTTGTTAGTGCTTTTTAGCTTTAATAATATAAAAGCTAAATATGGCTGCAACAGCAATTTGCGCTATAAAACCTTGCCACGTAGATTTTAAACCAAGTAGTGCAATATCAAAGTTTATCGGCATTGAACTAATGGCGACTATATCGGCCTCTTGTAATGCAATGACAGCTTTACCCATTAATACAAAGGCAAGTGCAAATAATAAGTACGTGGTATACGCAAAAAACTTTGCAATAGGTAACTTAATCGAATATTTGACTAACACCCATGCAATAAGCGCTAATAAAGCCACACCTAATGCAAACCCAATAGCCACCGATGAATACTGCGCTTGTGAGCTTTGCGTTAATAGCGACTGATAAAATAATACCGTTTCGAAAATTTCACGGTATACGGCAATAAAAGAAAGCCCCGCTAATCCCCATAATGTACCCGACTCAAGACGCTTATCAATATTATCGTTTATGTATTTTTGCCATTGTTGTGCACTGGTTTTACTGTGCATCCACACGCCAACGTATAGCAAAATAATAGCTGCAAATAGGGCGCCTGCGCCTTCCATGACTTCGCGGCTTGCACCACTTATTTGTATTAATGTTTGCGCTGCTGCCCATGTTAAGCCGCCGGCAATGAGTGCCATAACCCAGCCTACATGAACGTATTTAAGCGCATCTTGGCGCTGCGTTTTTATAAGTACAGTCATGAGCGCAATAACAACTAATAGTGCTTCTAAGCCTTCGCGTAGCAATATAACTAAACTTGCTGAGAGGAGTGCACCATCAGTTAGTTTTGTTTCGTTTAGCATACTATCTGCTTTAGCAAGTTGTGCTAGCGCCGCACTTACTTTTTCGTTAACGATGGTAGTATCTTTCTCATTTTTGAAGGTTTGACGCAGATCCATCAGTTGTAGTTCGATGTTTTTACGCAAAGTTTCGTCGTAAGCATTTAAGTTATTTTCAACAAGCTCAAAGCCATCTAGGTATGCGCTAATTGCTAAGTCACTCGCCTGAGAGTAATTGCCTTTAGCGTGTGCGGCTTGCGCTGCAAGTAATTGCGTACGGGTTACCGTTATCGGGTTCTTTTTACCGGTAAATAATTGATCTGGATTACCACGAAGCCAATTAACGTAGTGTGCTTGCGATTCACTTTGACCTGCCGATAATTGTGCAGGGTTTAGGTTTACAATTTGCGAAGCGGTAACACTTTCAAAAGTCCCTTCGGGTTTTTGTACATCTTTGAATGCTAAACTTCCTACATAAAAAGCGAGTGACCAACGCTGCTGCGCATTAAACTGTGTAAAAGCAACCATAGGTGTATCGTTAATACCATTTGTTACAGCATCATATAAGCCCATTAGCGAACGATTGGTTGCGCGCTCTTTGTCAGTAAAATTGGTTGGCTCTGGTGTTAGGTTTTTAGCAAGCGGCCCGTTACCTTGCCCACTTGCGCCGTGGCATATAGAACAATTAGCAGCAAAGAGTGCTTTAGTTTGCTCGATTGGCAGAAGTGTTGTTGGTAAAGATAACTGAGGCATAAAAGTAAGTAGTGATTCGCGAAGTGCAGAGCTTTCTTTTCGTACTTTTTCTACACTCTCTTTGTTAGAAATCGCTGTATGCAGCGCCTTTGCGTGAGTTTTTACGGTATCAAATTTAGTTGTTTGACTTGAAAGCTGACTAGCTTGCTCGAGAATAACATGTGAAAACTCGCTCATTTCTTGGTATTCATCAGAATCCAGTATTTCACCATTACCTACAGCGGCAACGTAATCTACTCCTACATATTCAGCAAGTTGAGCAATTTGCTTAATTTTTGTTTGTTCACTTCCTGAAGCCGAAGCACTGAAGCTTACAACTGTTATGACTAAAAGGATGAGAATAAAATTAAACTGTCTTTTACTTAACGACATTAATTTAAAAAATACGTGAGAATTATTTATGGACATCGGAAAGCCCTGAAGAGGAAAAGTCAAAAATTATAATCGTTTTCATTTGCATTTCAAGCGGATTAAACTAAAGCGAGGCTATTGGCTAAAAGTATAACAATTAGTAAAAGTTTTAAGCGCTTTTGCAACACTTAAATAACAGCGAATAAAGATACAAAAGCTTTATTCGCTGTGTTTAAAATTAGTGCTATTTAGTTTGGTCAGCCGATTTAATACTACTTTGAATAAGCGGTGAAATAGTCAAACCTTGCACAATAATAGAGAATATAACGACAACGTAGGTAACAATAACAAGTAGGTTATGTAAGTCTGAGCCACCAATAAACACTTGTTCGCGAGGAATTGCTGCTGCCATTGCAAGTGCTAACCCTCCACGAAGGCCGCCCCACGTCAGGATTTTTACGCTGTGTTTATCGTAGGTTCTAAATCGTTTGAAAAATATAAATGGGGTTCCCACACTTATAAAGCGTGCAAGTAATACAGCAGGCACCATTAATAAACCTAAACCAATTTCACCAAGCGTAATTGGCATTGTTACTATTAACATGCCAATTATTAAAAATAAAAGTGCGTTTAGAAAGCTGTCGGTTGCATGCCAAAAATCTTTTACGTAGCGCGTATCTTCTGGGCCTGTGCGTTCTGTTGCTTTAGTGCGGGTAATATTACCCATCAATATGCCGCTTGTTACCATAGCAAGTGCACCCGAAATTTCCCAAATATTTGCAGCAGCAAAACCTGCAGTAGGAATAGTTAACGTTATCAATAAACGAATATTTACATCGCGACTGTTAATAATTAAAAAGTGACCCACTAAAGCAATAGCCAAACCAAAGGCTATACCGCCTAGGGCATCTACAAAAAAGAGCTCTGCTATATCGCCAAATTGTGCATCCGTGCCATAAAAAGCAACCGAGAAAATAGTTGTAAATATTACCAGACCTATACCGTCGTTAAATAAAGACTCGCCTTCAACTTGCACCGATATACCCTCTGGTGCGCGCATTTGTTTAATAATAGCCAATACGGCAATGGGATCTGTTGGGCTAATAAGTGCGCCAAACAATAAACAGTATATAAATGGTACTTCAAAGCCAAATAATGCGAACAGATAAAAACTTAAATAGCCCACTATAAAAGTTGAAGCAATAGTAGAAAATAGCACTAATGCGGTTATTTCCCAGCGCTGCTTACGAAGCGCCATAAGGTTAATTTCCAGTGCGCCAGCATAAAGTAAAAATCCGAGCATACCTTTGAGTAATAATTCATTAAAATTAATGCTAGAGACGATTTGGGTCATGGCTAAGGCATTTTGATCACCTAATAATTTAACGGCAACAATCAATAATAAAGAAATAACGACTGAGCCAGTTGTAATGGCAATAGTAGTTTGCATTTTGAGGATATATTGGTTTGCAAAAGCAATAAAAATTGCAATGGCAGAGAGAAAACAAATGAGATACCAAGCATTCATTGGCTAACCTTACTATTTATTTACGATAGAAAAAAAGGAAATTTTAAACCCGCGTATGGTACCTCTGTGCTTTACCTGTGTCACAGCCTTTATGGTTTGATTAGCTATATTTATTATGTCCTGTAGGACATTTGGTTAATGTATAATTTCTGTTGTTACGTGTTGTAATGCATTTTTTAATACTGGGTTACTTGGTGAAGGTAGTTGACTAAACCAACATTAAACATTGCTCTAATTAACCGTTTTTATCTTCTTCAATTTTTTTCTACGCCTTCTTTAAAATATCAATCAATGTAATTTTAAGTAAATATATGTTTACAAAATGTTAAATGGAGTTTTTGATTGTTTTTCACTAAATCATTAACTGACTGTAATTAAATAGGTTAAATTTTAAACTAATACTTTACTTGTAAATTAAATGTTTAATTTTTAAAACTTAAATTTGTAACATATGCTTGATCCCTAATCGGGTACAGGTAGTTCCGGTTAATACAATTCCACTACAAACTAAATATTTTAACGGAGCGTAAACGTGAATTTATCAAAAATCACCTTAGCAACTTTTGCTGCTTTAACTTTTGTTCAAGCAACAGATGCAGTAGCTGCGAATAAGAAATACTTAAATCAACAAGCGGCTATAAATACTATGGTGCAATCTAATTCTGTATCACTACTATCTACAAGTCCTCAAGAATTAATTGGGTTGAGTGTAAGGAACGAATTAGTTGTACTAAAAGAGTTTACGAGCAATAACGGGGAAGTGACTCGTCGGTATCAACAAACTTATCAAGGATTGCCCGTAATAGGGGATACTGTAAGCCTTACATTTAGAAACGGCATGCTAAAAAAAGCGCACGGCGCAGCAGTGTATGACATTGAAGGTGATATAAGCGATGTTGGTGCTAAATTATCAGCTACACAGGCTATGCTCCAAAGCCAAAATGTGGGTGTTGCAGCAAAAACAATTGGTTTAAAAAAACATAATGAAAAATCTAGATTGGCTATTTGGGTCGATCAGCAAAGTAAAGCGCACTTGGTTTATGAGGTGTCGTATGTCACCTATGGAAAATCGCCTTCTAGACCTTACCAGATCATTGATGCTAATTCTGGAGAAGTACTGCTTAGCTTTGACAATCTTCAACATGCAGATGCGACAGGTCCTGGCGGAAATTTAAAAACAGGGAAATACATATACGGCACTGACTTCGATAGTTTAGATGTTACTCAGTCAGGCAATAATTGTACGATGAATAACTCAAATGTACGCACCATAAATCTCAACGGTGGTACAAGTGGTACGTCTGCCTATTCTTTTACGTGTCCTGAAAATACTTTTAAAGAAATAAATGGTGCTTATTCTCCACTTAATGATGCGCATTATTTCGGAAATGTAATTTTTAATATGTATAACGATTGGATCGGTACGCCACCCCTTACCTTTCAGTTAAAAATGCGAGTTCACTACAGTAGTAACTATGAAAATGCATTTTGGGATGGCAGCGCCATGACCTTCGGTGACGGCCAAAACACGTTTTATCCGCTTGTTAGTTTAGACGTGTCGGCCCATGAGGTCAGCCATGGTTTTACTGAACAGAACTCTGGCTTAATTTACAGTGGCAAATCGGGTGGTTTAAATGAAGCTTTTTCTGATATGGCGGGTGAAGCGGCTGAGTTTTATATGAAAGGCACTAACGATTGGTTAGTTGGCCAAGATATATTCAAAGGCAATGGTGCGCTTCGCTACATGAATAACCCAACGCAAGATGGTAATTCAATAGATAATCAATCGAGCTATTACTCTGGGATGGATGTACACCATAGCTCTGGTGTATTTAATAAAGCTTTTTATAATTTGGCTACCACACCCGGTTGGGATACAAAAAAAGCATTTATTGTAATGACAAGAGCAAATCAGCTTTATTGGAGCGCAAGTACAGATTGGGATTTAGCAGGTAATGGCGTAATGGATGCAGCATGTGATTTAAACTATGACCCAAGTGATGTACAGGCAGCGCTAAGTGCTGTGGGAGTAACCTCTAATTTAAGTTCAGGTAGCACATGTAGCTCAACACCTCCCCCAACTAACGATGAAGCATTAATTAATGGCGTAACTCGCACTGGCATAAGTGGTTCTTCTAAAGAGCAACTGTTTTTTACGTTAGAGGTGCCTGCTGGAGCAAGTAATTTAGTGTTTAATACCAATGGTGGATCAGGTGATGCTGATCTTTATGTACAATTTGGAGCAAAACCAACGTTAAATAACTTTGATTGTAAAAGTACCACTTCATCAAGTACTGAGAGTTGTTCAATTAGTAATGTTCAAAGCGGAACTTACTATGTAATGGTTGAAGCATGGAATGCTATTTCTGGCGTTTCTCTAACGGGGAGTTTTGATGGCAGTAGTAGTGGCGAAGTTACCCCTATTAATGTGACAGAAACTAATGTGAGTGTTGGCGCGGGTGCGTGGACACGGTTTACACAAACATTAAATGAAGGTTATACGTCACTTGATGTTTCTATATCTGGTGGAAGTGGTGATGCTGACTTGTACGTAAATTATGGATCAGCATCAAGTACGGGTACATATCTTTGTCGCCCGTATAAAAATGGCAATAGTGAAAGTTGTACCTTTGATGCTCCACAAGCAGGTACTTGGTATATAGACTTACGCGGTTACAGTTCTGCAAGTGGTGTAACGCTTAGTATTTCAGCAAATTAAACCTACTTTAAGGGAGCTCTCGCTCCCTTTCTTTCAAAGTTGTATTTAATAACAAGGAATACTTATGAAAAGTTCTATTTATACTTCCCTATTATGCGCATCTACTCTCTTAACATCGTCGACATTATATGCTCAAAATAATGAAAGCATTTGGGTTAGTATTGATCCGGCTGCTGCAAAACATTATCAACAAGCCCAAAAAACATTTATACAAAAGGAACAATTATTAAGCGTACAGAATACAAATATGGATTCGGTAAACTTAATGAAAATTGAGCAAGAAAATATCATTCAATTGAGTGAGTTTATGCATCACAATTACAACCGCTGTGGTGGATTTGTTGCGCATAGTTCACTAAGTGAAGCACAGCAATATACTCAGCAATTAGCTTCTGTTCAAAATCAACTTGCCAATATTTCAACTAGCTACACCATAGATAATTCACAAACAGTCCAAGCGCTAATAAATCGTGTAAGCGAGATTAATCTAACAAATACGGTTAATACATTAAGTAATTTTTATAACCGTTACTATTCATCTCAAACTGGTGTAGATGCAGCCCAATGGTTAAAAGGTTATTGGCAGCAACTTGCAAGTGCTAGAAATGATATTTCAGTTGATTATTTTACACATAGTTGGTCTCAGTCATCGGTTATTGTAACTATTAACGGCAGTGAAAAAGCAGACGAAATTGTAATTATTGGTGGTCATCTAGATTCTATTAATCAGTCAAACCCAAGCAATGGGCGTTCACCCGGTGCTGATGATAATGCATCAGGCATTGCGGTTTTAACTGAAGCACTTCGTACTGTGGTAGAGCAGAATTATAAACCCCAAAGAACGATTAAAATTATGGCTTTTGCTGCTGAGGAAGTGGGTCTTAGAGGTTCAAAGGAGATTGCTACAGCGTATAAATCACAAGGTAAAAATGTGATTGGTATGGTGCAATTTGATATGACCGGTAACAATGGTAGCAGTGAAGATATTGTTATGATGACTGATTACACTACTAATTCACAAAATCAGTACTTAGGGCAGTTAATTGATACATACTTACCTGCGGTTACTTATGGATTTGATCAGTGTGGTTATGGTTGTTCTGATCATGCTTCGTGGTATCAACAAGGCTTTTCAGCATCGATACCGTTTGAGTCAAAAATGGCTGATATCAACCCGTTAATACATAGCGAAAATGATGCAGCTTTTGATGCTGAACACGCAAGTAAATTTGCAAAGTTAGCCGTTAGTTATTTAGCTGAAATGGCTAAAAATGCTGGAGAAATACCCCCAGTAAATAATAATGAGCTACAAAACGGGGTCGCAGTAACAGATATAGCAGCTAATGCTAAAGAGCAACTTTTTTACACGCTACAAGTAACGAATAATATTAGTAATTTAAACTTTTCTACCGCTGGTGGCAGTGGCGATGCTGATTTATATGTGAAATATAACTCTGCACCGTCGCTTGCTAGTTACGACTGTAAAAGTGCAACCTCATCTAGCAATGAAAGCTGTGATATTTTAAACACTCAAGCGGGAGTTTATTACGTGATGGTAGAGGCTTGGAACGACATAGCTAATGTATCGCTCATAGCTAGTTATACCGAAGAAGATAACTTAGAGCCAGTTAACCGCATTGAAGAAAATATTAGTGTTTCCTCAGGCCAGTGGGTTAGGTTTACACAAGAATTACAAGCTGGGTATTCTTCTTTAAATATAAGCATAGCTGGTGGCTCAGGTGATGCTGATTTGTATGTAAATTTTAATAGTCAATCATCCGAGCAAGTTTATGTATGTAGGCCATACAAAAATGGCAATAGTGAACAATGCAGTATTTCTAATCCTCAAGGTGGTAAGTGGTATATAGATTTAAAAGGGTACAGTGCTGCAAGTGATATTTCATTAAATATTACTGCGCAATGAAACGCATCCTCAAATAGCTTACCAATATAACTATTATGTTGCTAAGTAGAGATGAATTAATTAATGGGAGCTATGCTCCCTTATTTTGTACTTGCGCTGCTTACTTAAATACTTGCCCTTGATGTATAGCTTACGTAAAATCCCGCTATTATTTATTTTAAAGTGATTGGCATTATCAAACAGCTGTTTAGTGAAACCGGACCACTGGCATTATCGCTTGAGGGTTATACACCTCGCCAGCCTCAAATTGATATGGCCGTAGCTGTTGCAGATGCATTAAAAAATAGCACCCAGCTAGTGGTAGAAGCGGGGACCGGTACGGGTAAAACATTTGCATATTTAGCACCCGCACTAAAATCAAAAGGTAAAACCATTATCTCAACGGGGTCAAAAGCCCTGCAAGAACAGCTTTATCACCGCGATTTACCTCAACTTGTTAAAGCGCTAAGCGCCTCTAAAAAAACGGCTTTACTAAAAGGGCGTGCCAATTACTTATGTACCTATCGATTAAATCAACATGTTGCACACGTACCCACAGATGACTCGGATGTAATGCATCAACTGGCGATGGTCGCAAAGTTTGCAAGCGAAACACAGTCGGGTGATTTAGCCGATTGTATTGGCATTGAAGAAGACGCCAAAGTGTTGCCTTATGTAAACTCAACCGCCGATAACTGTTTAGGTAAAGAATGTCCCGACTTTCAGAGTTGTTATATACGTAAAGCGCGATTAAATGCAGCCGAAGCAGATGTAGTTGTTATAAATCATCATTTATTTTTTGCAGACATGGCAGTAAAAGACTCAGGTTTTGCTGAGCTTATGCCCACTGCAGATGCTTACATATTTGACGAAGCCCATCAGTTAAGTGAAATTGCGAGTGATTACTTTGGCGAAAGTATAAGTACTAAAAAGCTGGTTGATTTAATTAACGATTTACGTGCAATTTACCGGGCCGAAATTCCTGATATGCTGCAATTGGGTAAAAGCTTAAATAAACTTGAAACGAGTGTAGCTGATTTACGTTTACAGTTTGGTGTTGATGGCAGCCGTGGTGACTGGCGCGAAAAGCTTAGTGATAAATTAATATGTGCAGCACTGCACAGAGTAATAAGCGATTTAGACTTTGTGTATCAAGTATTAAAGTTATGCTTAGAGCGAAGTGATAAAATAGAACACCCGTTTGAGCGAACACTTGCTTTTAAAGGTCAGCTAGAGCGTGTATTTGATACAGCTCAAACAGGGTTTAGTTACTGGTACGAAACAACAAGGCGCTATTTAACGGTTAATATTACACCGTTAAATGTATCAGCTAAATTTGCTAAAATGATGGAAGATACAGGCGCGGGCTTTGTGTTTACCTCAGCTACGCTATCTGTAGATAATAAGCTTGAGCATTTTAATGCAAGTTTAGGACTAAAGCCCAAACAAAGTATGATGGTAGATAGCCCATTTGACTATCCAAACCAAGCGTTATTATGTTTACCCAGGTTTTTACCTGAGTCACATGCAGACAATATGCCTCATGCGATTGTTAGGCTAACACTTGAACTAATTAAGTCGGCAAAGGGGCGCTGCTTTGTGCTCTTTACCAGTTATAGAATGATGCACTTGGTTGCCGAAGGCTTAACCACGCAAATAGATTACCCAGTGTATATGCAAGGGCAAATGTCTAAACGTATCATACTTGAAAAGTTTACCCGCCATGGCAACGCAGTACTGCTTGGCACCGCTTCTTTTTGGGAAGGCGTGGATGTGCGCGGTAGCACTTTAAGCTGTGTTATTATTGATAAGTTACCGTTTGCCGCACCAGATGACCCTTTATTGCAAGCTAAAATGCAAGATTGCCAAATGCAAGGTAAAGACCCATTTGCGCATATCCAGCTTCCACAAGCTGTTATTGCACTAAAGCAAGGTGTAGGGCGTTTAATACGCGATAATAAAGACAAAGGCGTATTAGTAATATGCGATAATCGCTTAGTAACACGCCAATATGGCCAAGTATTTTTAAAAAGCTTACCGCCTATGCGCCGCACGCGAAGCTTAGAAGATGCCAATACATTTTTAAAACAAATTAATTAGAGTACTAAAATGATCAAAAGTAATATTCTTGCCCTTGATGCTTCAACAGAAGCGCTTTCAATTGTTTTACATGTAAAGGGACAAACATTTCATCATTTTGAAGAATGCCCACAGCAGCATAGCCAAAAAATTCTTCCGCTTATAGATGAGCTACTAAGTAAAGCTAACTGTAAATTAAAAGACTTAGATGTCATTGGTTTTGGCCAAGGACCAGGTAGCTTTACTGGCGTGCGTATAAGTGTTGCAATTGCACAAGGGTTAGCTTATTCAACTAACTTACCATTAATTGGGGTGTCTACACTTGCGATTATGGCGCAGCAAGCTTTTGAGCAAAACGGCAGTACTCATGTATACCCAGCTATTGATGCTCGAATGGGCGAAATTTACTTTGCTCAGTATCAAGCTAATAACAATTTAATGCAGCTTGTTAATCAAGAATGTGTATTAAAGCCTGAGCTTTTAAACGCCGATTATATTTCAGATAACGAGCAAAGCTATACAGCTGTTGGTACAGGCTTCAATACTTACCCAGATTCACTGGACAGTTTTGATAACGTTTCTATTAATAGTGAAATTACACTGCCAGATGCACGTTTTATGCTCGCCCTTGTAGATGCAGAATTTTTAGCTGGTAATGGTGTTAAAGCAAGCGATGCACAACCAAAATATGTACGAGATACGGTTACGTGGAAAAAGCTACCTGGTCGCGAATAGGCTTAAGTTTGCAAATTGTTTAATTTTAAATCATAATTTTAGCCATGTTTAAGTTTGGAGTTTGTTTATGACATTGCCCATTGGTTCTGGTTTTTTTGCTGGGGATATTCCTGGTAGAGTAAGCTCAAAAAGTGTTGTCACAAATAAACCTCAAAGTGTTGCTGATCAAAATACAACGCAAAAAACAGACACTGAGTATGTAAAAAGCAGTAAAGAGGGTGTAGAGCGCGCAAATGAGTTTTTTAAAGCCAGCGCGAGTACTGCGCAGTTCAGCCAAACAATTTACGATCAGCCTACTGCACAAGTTAGCAAAGCAATTTCTACTTATACAGAGTTTGCTAATTTAGAACGCAGAGCAGAAGTACAAGATTTAATAGGCGTAGATATATACGCTTAAAGTCTTTAAAAACGTAAAAGCCCGAACACGTGTTCGGGCTTTTACGTTTAGTGCTAACTATTATTTTTCAATAAAGCCAATTAATTTATCTGCAATATCGGTATTGTTTTGTGAACCAATAAATTGCTCACTCCCTTTACCATAAGCAAATACTTGTACGTCTACTGCGGTATGCCCGCCTGTAGTCCAACCAGTAAAGCTCGTATCACTAATAATACTTTTAACCGCTAAATTAAGCGCTTTATCGCCCATTTGCTTAGCTTGCTCAAGCTTTATTTTATTTTCAGTCGTAAATTCAATATTAGTGTTAGCATTCCACACTGATTTTAGGTCGTCTGATTCAAGTAACTGCTGAGTTAATTTACCTGCTGTTGCTTTAACACCCTTCACTACATCTGTTTCCCATTTATATTGACCGTGTGCGCCAAGGGTTAAACCACCAGTCGAGTGATCGGCTGTAATTACTAATATGGTATCTTTATTTTTATCGACATAGGCTTTTGCTTTTTCGATAGATTTAGCAAAGTCATCCATTTCCGCCATGGCACACGCAATATCGTTAGCGTGACCACACCAATCAATTTGGCTGCCTTCAATCATTACAAAAAAGCCTTCTTTATTTTGGCCATCAAGTAAATCAAGTGCTTTGGAGGTAAGCTGAGTTAAACGCGTTGGGTTTTCATCAAGTGCAAAAGGTAGACCTTTAGGAGCATATAATCCAATTGCAGGCACTTGTGTTATTTGATTTAGGTTTTTAATATCGTCGCCATATTGATAACCTGCAGCTTTAAACTCATCTACTAAGTTACGGTCTTCGCGAATAAAATACTGAGTACCACCGCCTAACATTAAATCGACCGGTAATTTACCTGCAATTTTGTTATCGATATAGTCATTGGCAATATCATCGTAATTATTGCGTGATTCATTATGTGCTGCAAAGCTTGCTGGCGTAGCATGGTTTATTTGTGATGTCGCAACAAGTGCGGTGGTCATCCCTTGTTCTCGGGCTACTTCTAACATTGTTTTTACAGGTGCTTTTTTGGTATCTACTGCAATAGCACCGTTATAACTTTTATGACCGCTGCTAAGTGCAGTAGCACCTGCAGCACTGTCAGTTACATAAGTATGATCATCAGGGTAAGTAGTAGCCATGCCTGTTAAAATTGAATCAAATACTGTTTTTTCAACGTCTTTGGTGGCTGGGTCGTCTTTAAAATAGCGATAAGCAGTCGTGTATGCAGGACCCATACCGTCACCAATCATATATATGACATTTTTAGGCGCAGACTCTGCTTGTACGCCAGAAGAAGCACATAACAGTGCTAATAAGCTTAATTGTTTTTTCATTGTTGTACCTTATGAGTGTACCTTATTTAATAGCCGCTGATATTGTATACCGATAGCCTTATAAATAAATGAATATCTAGCGTTTTTGTAATAATTGCGCTTTAAGAATATTAAATAAGAGCTAACATTAGGGGTATTTATTATATTTATACTAGTTATACACTTTATATATAAAGCAAATTAGGTGGAATTTTAATCTATCATGAGCCGGTAACACATGTTTAAAATATATCCGTATCTAAATAACTTCATTAAGTCTATGAAATATAGATACTTTAAAAGCATTGGCGTTTTTTTATAAATCAAATATATATTACATGCTGAATTTTGGCACCATTTGAGGGGTTAGTGGTCTGACAACATGTATGATATAAATACCGACGCGCTTAAATAAGTAAGGAGTTTTATGTGCAGCCATTTGATATTAAAACAAACAACTTACATATTCATGGCTTAAAAGTTGGTTCTGGCACCGAGATAGTTATAGCGCTGCATGGTTGGTTAGATAATTGTCATAGTTTTTTGCCTATGTTGAATAATTCAAAGCCTGATGAAACATGGTATTGTATTGATTTAGTAGGGCATGGCTTATCAAGTTGGCGAAGCGATGATGCACATTATTATTTTGTAGATTATATTAATGATTTACATGAGTTTATAACTGCACTTAATTTTAAAAAAATACACCTAGTTGGGCATTCTATGGGGGCTATGGTAGCGGGACTTTATGCTAGCTGTTTTAGTGAAAAGGTTAAAAGCGTAACCTTTATAGAAGGCATTGGGTGTATAACGACGCCAAGCGATGAAGTATGTGAGCAGCTTAAAAGTGCAGTTTTAAACAGGGCTAGATTAAAAAATAAAAAACCGCGTTTTCATAAATCTAAACAACAAATTTATGATGCGCGTGCTCAAACAACTGACTTAAATAGTAAGCAAATAGCGTTATTAATGCAGCGCAATATACAAGAGCTTACAGAAGGTTTTGTTTTAACCACAGATCCTAAGCTTAAAAATCATTCAGGTTTTAGGTTTGATGAAGCGCAATGTATTGGTGCAATAAAAGAATTAACTGCACCATGTCAATTAATTTTAGGGAACGAAGGGTATTCGTTTGTAAAACAAAATTTAGAAAAGTATATTAGTTATTACAATAACTTAAAGGTAATTAATGTGTCTGGTGGGCATCATTGCCATATGCAAAGTAGTGAGTTATGTTTTGAGCATATTCAAGACTTTATGCAGCAAAATGGTGCATGTTAATTGTAAGTTTACGTAAAATGTGGGATTATTCCTGCATTAGAGTATTTGCTCAATTGTGAAAGTGCCTTACTTAGATTAAGGTTAATAAAAATATAATTATAAACAGGGGCTAAGAGTGGAAAAAATCTGGCTTAAGCGCTACCCAGAGGGTATGCCTGAAACAATCGATCCTGAGCATTATAACTCGTTACTCGAAGTGTTCGAAAAAAGTTTTTCTGATTACAAAGATTTACCCGCATTTACTAACATGGGTAAAACTTTAACTTATGATGAAATAGATAATGCTACAAAAAGAGTAGCGTCATATATTCAAAATGATTTAGGTTTGAAAAAAGGCGACAAAGTCGCTGTTATGATGCCTAACTTGTTACAAACCCCTATTACTATTTTAGGTGTACTACGCGCAGGTTGTGTTGTGGTTAATGTTAACCCGCTATATACAGTGCGTGAGCTTGAGCATCAGCTTAAAGATTCTGATACTACCGCTATTTTTATCTTGGCAAACTTTGCAGATACGCTTGAAAAAGCACTTGCAAAAACAGATGTAAAACACATTGTTGTTACGCAAGTGGGTGACTTAGTTGGTGGTGTTAAAAAGCATATAGTTAATTTTGTAGTCAAGTACGTAAAGAAAATGGTGCCAAACTACAGCTTACCTAATGTAATTAAATTCTCTGATGTACTTAACGCCGATGCCGCTAAATATACCCGCCCGGAAATGCAATTATCTGACTTAGCTTTCTTACAATACACAGGTGGTACTACCGGTGTATCTAAAGGTGCAATGCTTAGCCACGGTAATATGGTCGGAAATCTCGAGCAAGTATCAGGCTGTCTAGACAAAGTATTAGATAGAGGCACAGAAGTAGTTGTTACTGCTTTACCGCTTTATCATATCTTTGCTTTAACGGCGAACTGCTTAACGTTTATGAAATATGGTGGTTTAAACGTATTAATTACAAACCCACGTGATATGCCTGCGTTTGTAAAAGAGCTTAGCCAGCACAACTTTACTGCAATAACCGGAGTAAACACATTATTTAATGGTTTATTGAATACACCGGGTTTTGCGGAACTTGATTTTAGTCATTTAAAAATGTCGCTTGGTGGTGGAATGGCCGTTCAGCGCCCTGTAGCTGAGAGATGGCAAAAAGTAACAAGCTCTAAACTAATGGAAGGGTATGGTTTAACCGAGTGTGCACCACTTGTAACCGTAAGCCCATACGATTTAGAAGCTTATAATGGTTCAATTGGTTTACCTGCGCCAAACACAGAAATTAAGCTTATGCTTGATAATGGCGAAGAAGCAGCCAAAGGTGAACCAGGTGAGTTATGGGTTAAAGGCCCACAAGTAATGCTTGGTTACTATAATCGCCCAGATGCAACAGCTGAATGTTTAAAAGATGGCTGGTTTGCAACAGGCGATATAGCAACATACGATGATGAAGGTTTCTTTTACATAGTAGATCGTAAAAAAGACATGATTATTGTTTCTGGCTTTAATGTTTTCCCGAATGAAATAGAAGAAGTCGTTGCTATGCATGATGGTGTGCTTGAAGTAGCAGCTATTGGTATACCTCACGATGTAAGTGGCGAACAAGTTAAAGTTTTTGTTGTGAAAAAAGACCCTTCTTTAACTGAAAAAGATATAATAAATCACTGTCGTGATAATTTAACTAATTACAAGGTCCCTAAACTGGTAGAGTTTAGAGATGAGTTACCTAAGACTAACGTAGGTAAAATACTCAGAAGAGCCTTGAAAGATTAGCAACCTATAAAAAAGCCGGCATTAGCCGGCTTTTTTATTGTAGGAGATTAAGTGCAATACCAATTGATCGAAACACAAAATCAGCTTAATACTTTTGTTGAGCAAATTAAAAGTAAACCTATCTTAGCAATTGATACCGAATTTATGCGCCGTCGCACTTTGTATCCAGAGGTTGCACTGATCCAAGTTTTTGATGGTGAACATTTAGCATTAATAGATCCACTTGCTGAACTTTCACTATTTGATTTTTGGGAGATTTTAAAAGATCCCGCTGTTTTAAAAGTACTGCATTCACCCTCAGAAGATATCGAAGTTTTTCAAAAATACGCAGGCTTTGTTCCTGCTCCATTATTTGACACTCAATTTGCACTGCAGTTACTTGGTGAGGGCAACTGTATGGGCTTTGCCTTAATGGTAAAAGAGTTGTTAGGAATAGAAATAGACAAAAGTGAATCGCGTACCAATTGGCTTCAGCGTCCTTTAACTAAAAAACAATTAGATTATGCAGCTGCCGATACTTTTCATTTATTACCTTGTTTTGAGCTGATTATAGAGCGTATTAATGAGGCCGATTTGTTTGATATTGTAATAAATGAGAGCGAGTTAATTGCAAATAAACGTGCGTTTCAAACACCCGATGATCTTTTATATAAAGACATAAAAAATGCATGGCAATTAAAACCGCATGAGCTGGCAGTACTAAAAGAGCTAGCTGTGTGGAGACGTAACAAAGCAATACGAAAAAATTTAGCGCTTAACTTTGTGCTTAAAGAACACAATATGACTGAAATTGCTAAACGAGGGCCTTCGAGCTTAAATTCGCTTAGACAAATTCCGGGTGTTGAATCGATGGAAGTTAATCGCTCAGGTGTAGAAATACTAAAATGTATTGAAACTGCTAAAGCAATGCCTGAAGAGCTTCATCCTCCTGTGCTTAAACGTTTAATAGATTTTCCCTCTTATAAAAAAGTAGCTAAAGATATAAAACAAAAAGTAACTAAAGTGGCTAAAGAGCACAATATACCAGAAGACGTAATGGCTTCTAAAAAACAAGTTAATCAACTTATAAGCTGGAATTGGAAGCTCACTAATGAGCAAAAACAAAAGCATATTAAGCCAGATTTACTAAGTTCGTGGCGCTATAGTTATATAAAAGAAACACTAAAAGAGTGGGATAAATAAGGTTGAAACGGGCTTTAATGCTTACTCAACTAAACACAAAAAACACCCATATACATACGATGGGTGTTGCTATTAATCTGCAATAATTTTAAATACTATTTTAATTACGCAAATGAGTACTAAACAAAAACGGCACTCAAAGTGCCGTTTTTAATATTACTTCTTTTCTTCGTCAGGTAGTGTCACGTTTAGTTCAAGTACCGCTAAATCGTCTTCGTTTTGATCAAATTGTACCTGAACTGCGTCAGTATTTACGTTCACATACTTTCGGATCACATCTAAAATATCTTGTTTTAATTGTGGTAAGTAATCCGGCGTTCCACGTTGAGAACGTTCGTGCGCGACAATAATCTGCAATCGCTCTTTTGCTAATGACGCGCTGTTTTTCTTTTCTGAGCGGAAGTAGTCAAGTAAAGACACATTAACCTCCAAAAATCCGTTTAAATAAGCCTTTTTTCTCAACGTCTAAGAAGCGAAAATCGACTGTTTCACCTAATAAGCGATTAATTGCATCTGCATAGGCTTGGCCAGCATCAGAATCGCCATCTAAAATTACAGGTTGGCCTGAGTTAGATGCGCTCAATACGGCTTGCGACTCAGGGATAACACCTAAAAGAGGAATAGATAGAATATCTTGTACGTCTTCTACCGATAACATTTCACCTTTCTCAACACGCTCAGGATTGTAACGCGTTAATAATAAGTGCTCTTTAATATTTTCTAGGCCTTCTTCAGCACGTTTAGATTTGCTGTGTAAAATGCCTAAAATTCTGTCTGAATCGCGAACTGAAGACACTTCTGGGTTTGTTGTTACTATTGCTTCATCAGCAAAATACATTGCCATCATCGCGCCAGCTTCAATACCTGCTGGAGAGTCACATACGATGTAGTCAAAATCTTTTTTCAATTCGTTAAGTACACGCTCAACACCTTCACGGGTAAGTGCGTCTTTATCTCGAGTTTGCGAAGCAGGAAGTAAAAATAGTTTTTCTACGCGCTTGTCTTTTATTAGCGCCTGATTAAGGTTTGCTTCACCATTAATTACGTTTACAAAATCGTATACAACGCGACGTTCACAACCCATGATTAAATCAAGGTTACGTAAACCAATGTCGAAATCGATAATTACTGTTTTGTAGCCTTTTAATGCTAATCCGGTGCCAATTGCAGCGCTTGATGTTGTTTTACCAACACCGCCTTTACCTGAGGTAACGACAATTACTTTTGCCATGAGATTTATCCTTTAACCAAAGCTGAAATTTCTAATGATTCGTCTTTTTGTTGTATTTGCACTGCATTTCCCCAATGTTCGCCCTGAAGGGAATCACTTATCCAGTAATTGCCATCTATTGAAACCAACTCAGCCTCAAGCTTTTGGCAGAAAATGTGTGCTTTTTTGAAACCTTTTGCGCCTGCAATGGCGCGCCCGCGTAATGTGCCATATATATGTACATTACCATCGGCAATAACTTCTGCACCGTGGCTTACTGCGCCAAGTACTATTAAATCTCTATCTTTTGCATAAACCTGTTGTCCAGAACGTACCGTACCATTAATAATTTGTGCAGGTAAATAAACCGTTTTTTCTACAATCGAGGTATTTGCCTCTTGTTTAACAGGTTCGTTCTTAACGTCTTGTGAATAATTTAATACAGATAGGCCTGCAGCTTTAGCTTGTACATGTTGCTCATCAGAGCCGTTACATACACCTACTGCGTTAAAACTCATACGCTCAATAAGTGATTTTAAATGAACAAAATCTAAAGAGCTGTTTCTAATTTCTATTAAATTAACAACTATAGGAGCCCCTTCAAAAAACTTAGGGGCTTGGGCTATTTTTACATATAACTGTTCTGCTAAAAGGGTTATATCAGTACTGTAAAGATGTAAAACTGATAACGTAAAAAGATTCCCTTTTAACTCAAAAATTTGGTCCGACATACACGCTCAATTGAATTGTTCGATAAGAAATTATTTAAGATAAACACAGGCTGAATAAGGCCTTTATTGAAATTTCTAATCTAATTTTTCTAACTTATTATTACTCTCATGTTATAGTGTGCGGCATTGTTAAGCAAGAATTTATAGGCTCATAATGCTCACTGCGGTATATAAAAGTAAGAAAAAAGCGGATACCTTCCTATTTGTTGAAAAAAGAGATGATTTTAGTAAAGTTCCGGAACCTTTAATGACCATGTTTGGTCAACCTCAATACGTTATGATCATTAATTTAGCAAAGCGTGAACATTTAGGTGGTGCAGATTTAGAAACAGTTAAAGCCGCTTTATCTGATCCTGATAAAGGCTTTTATTTACAAATACCACCGCCAAAAGAAAACTTGTTAAGTCAATTACGAAAAGAAAATGGAGCCGATAGTGATTAGAAAACTGACCGTTTTATTATGTGGGGTTTGCTTAAGTGGCTCTGTAATAGCCAAAACTCAAGCTGAATTTCAAACGTATTTAACAGATTTAAAGCATGAAGCGATAGCAAAAGGTTACGACAGCAAATTAATCGATGATGCTTTCGCTACTGCTACGTATAAAGAAAAAGTTGTATCTGCTGATAAAAATCAACCAGAAGTAAAAGAAACACTTGAAACATATTTACCTAAACGTGTACCGCAATGGAAAATTGACCGCGCACGTAAGCTTTATGCAGAAAATAAAGATGTATTGGAACAAGTAGCAAAAGAATTTGGCGTACAGGCACGCTTTATTGTGGCACTTTGGGGTCTTGAGAGTAATTTTGGTACAATTCAAGGCGGTCATAATGTTATTTCATCTTTGGTAACACTTGCTTTTGATGGACGTCGTGAAGCTCTTTATAAACGCCAACTATGGGCTGCACTAGATATATTAAAGTCGGGCCATATTACGCTTGATAAGTTTAAAGGTTCTTGGGCTGGTGCGATGGGGCAAACACAGTTTATGCCTACCTCTTTTAATGCTTATGCGGTCGATTATAATAATGACGGTCGAAAAGACATTTGGACTACCAAAGAGGATGCGTTTGCCTCTATTGCTAATTACTTAAAACAAGAAGGGTGGGATGACTCTCTTACTTGGGGCCGCCAGGTGCAGTTGCCAGAAAATTTTGACAGTAAATATGTATTAGTACGTGGCACTAAAACACGTAAACAATGGCTTGAGTACTGGAATGATTCTGAGCGCTCGTTGGCTGAATGGCAAGCGTTAGGTGTGCGCAAAGCAGATGGCTCTGATTTACCTAATGTTGATGTTCGTGCAGCTTTAGTTATGCCCGATGATATTAATGGGCGTATGTACTTAGCATACGATAACTATAAAGTATTCATGCATTGGAATCGCTCGTATTACTTTGCCACAAGCGTGGGCTACCTATCAGATAGAATCGGTTATCCTAAAATTTAATTACCGATTATCTATATTAAAAAAGCCGCTGTATGCGGCTTTTTGTATTTAGATAAGAGCTTAGGGTTTATTGTTCTTTTTTAAATATTTTATCTTTTAAGTCGATTACCTTGCCAATGCCTGATCCAAGCTTCATGAGCTTATTTAACTGCTCAGGACTTAAACGTTGTAGTTCTGATGACCACTTTGTAACCGTTTCTAATAGGTTATGAATTTCACCCATTTGTTTTTGAGCGTATAGCTCATCGTCATTACTGGCTTCATCAAGCAAGTTGTCACGCAGCAGACTTAAGGTTGGATCAATTTCACGTTTTTTTCGTTCTTCAAAAACACGATTGGCCATGTCCCAAATTTCACCAGCAGGTGCATAATACTCTTTTCTATCTCCAGGCTTATGATGTACTTTTATTAGTTGCCATGATTGTAATTCTTTTATGCCCATGCTTACGTTACCACGTGAAATACTCAGCGAATCCGCTATTTCGTTTGCAGTCATGGGTTCTTTAGTAATGATCAATAAGCCACACATTTGCCCTATGGTTCTATTGAAACCCCAGCGGCTGCCCATTTCACCACAATGCATAACAAAGGCTAAATTTTTTTCGGATAAACTCATAGCTTTTTAACTTTCAGTAAATTCAGAAAGTAATGCTAGCATGCTGATTTTGGATAGCAAGATTTTAGATTAAGTAAAATTAAACTTACACATCTAAAGGTTGATTTAGATTAATTTTTCTTCATCAAAATTAGGTTATGTTTATAGCTAATACTCTTCTTAGACCGTTAGCCTAGTTAGATTTAACTTGGTTACCCACATACGATGGAATGACTATGAAAGCTGCAATAAACACTCAGTACAAAGGTAAATTACAAATTACAGACTTACCAAAGCCACAAGTAGGCATTAATGATGTTTTGGTTAAAATAGTGGCCTGTGGAGTATGTCATACCGACTTACATGCCTGTCATGGTGATTGGCCGGTAAAACCCAAAATGCCACTTGTGCCGGGACACGAAGGCGTAGGCATAATTGAAGAAGTAGGCAGCAACATACAGCATTTAGCGGTTGGAGATAGAGTAGGTGTGCCTTGGCTTTATAGTGCTTGTGGTCATTGTGAATTTTGTTTAGAGGGTAAAGAAACCCTGTGTTTATCACAGCAGAACACGGGTTACTCAATCGATGGTGGTTATGCAGAATATTGCTTAGCTCATGGCGATTATGTTATTAAAATTCCAGATGGTTTAGGTTTTTCAGAGGCTGCGCCTTTATTTTGTGCAGGTGTTACTACCTATAAAGCATTAAAAGTATCGGGTGTAAAACCAGGTGACTGGGTTGCTATTGTTGGTGTGGGTGGGCTCGGGCATTTAGCTGTGCAATATGCCAAAGCAATGGGCTTTAATGTAATAGCTGTTGATACAGGCAAAGAAAAACTTGAGCTTGCTAAAGAGTTAGGCGCAGATATTACTCTCGATTTTAAAGAAGTTATACCAAGTGAAGCAATATTTGAACAAGTTGGTGGTGCGCATGGTGTTGTGTGTACTGCGGTATCTAAAGCGGGTTTTGAGCAAGCTTATAAAAGTGTGCGTCGGGGTGGTAAGTGTGTGTTAGTGGGGTTACCGCCAGAGGATATGCCATTACCTATATTTGATACTGTGCTCAATGGTGTATCGGTAGTCGGGTCGATTGTTGGCACGCGGAAAGATTTACAAGAGTGCTTGGAATTTGCGGCTCAAGGAAAGGTTAAAGCTATTATAGAAGAAAAGCGCCTAGAAGATATCAACGAAATATTTGATGATATGATCCAAGGTGATATCAATGGTCGAATAGTGGTTACACTTTGATTTAGCCGTTAAATAAAAAGGCATGCCCAAGCAGGCATGCCTTGATTATATGTTTTAACCAATCAATTGCATGATTATAGTGTGTAACTAAAGCGTGTAACTAAAGCTTAATTTAGCGTTACGTTCTTCACCTGGCATACCGCCTAAGAACATTGCTTTAGAGTAATACTTTTTGTTAAACAGATTGTTTAAGTTTAGCTGCATGTGCCATTTATCTGTAGTGTACGAAACCGCTGCATCATAAACTGTGTAGCTAGGTACGTAACCATCAGGGATACTAAATGAGCTTGAATTAGTACTTCTGTTATCAACAAACGTAATACCACCGCTAATATTAACAGCCTCTGGTAAATTAAACATTTCAGCGTAATAAGTAACCCAGGTACTTGCAGTTACATAAGGTACACCTTTTTGGCGCGTATCGTAGCTACTGCTTGTTGGGTTAGATTTATCGCGTGCGTCTTGATAAACCCCATTTATATTAATTTTCCACTGCTCATTTAAGTGCGCATTCAAGTCAAGCTCAACACCCTTAGTTTGTTCTTCACCATCGTAATAGCTTTCAACCACATCTGAGCTAGATACACCCGCCTCATATAGAGGGTTAGCGTATTCTAAATTAGTTCGTGCGCTTTCAAATATAACAAGTGATGCTAAAAGCTGATCATCAAACGCTTTAAACCTAAAGCCTAAATCATTGCTGATTGACTCTGAATCTTCTCTATCAGCTTCATTTCCTGCGACTGAACCTAATACACTGTATGCAGTACGTCCTTTCGCGTGGTTTATAAACACAGAAAAATCTTCAGTGGGTTGATAAGTCGCGCCTAAGTTATACGTTAAACCACTGTCAGAAGTATTTGCTTCAGGCGTTGGTTGAGCACGACTTGAACTATAACGCTCATCAACACCAAAGTGCTCGTAAGATTGCTTAATACGGTTGTAAGCAACACCTACACGTGTTGTTACTTCGTCTGTAATGTAACCTACATGCTGAATACCTAAGCCCCATGCTTGTACTTTTTTATTATAGTCACTTGTTTTAAGTGGATCATAATCGTCAAAGCTACCTGTTGGCCAATTTGGTGCTCTCATATCATAAATATATGGCAAGCTACCTTGGTATAATAAGTTACCTTCACTGTCGTAGATTTCTTTGTCTGCATCGTATATTGAGTACTGTTTAAAGCGTATATCTCTGTCTTCATAGTTAGCATTAACTAAAAGTTCGTTATCTACGTCACCAAGCATAAAGTCATAGCGCAGGTCTAAAAAGTATTGCCACGATTTTTCGTCGGCTTCTACTTGGCGGTACTCTTGTCGACGTGCTGCAAATGGATAAAGTACACCGTCTTCAACAAGTGGTGCGCGAGGGTCATTGTTAATAATCCCGTCACGTGTTGAATAAACGTAGTTAAACGCACCGGTTTGGCGTGCAAAGCTTGATGTGTAGTTACGGTATTGCAGTTGCTGATTTAAAAATAAATCATCTGTAATAAAGTAATTGTGCGTTAGTTTGAAGCGTAATTCTTCACCTTCATTATCATCTGCCATTGGTGAAATAATACCGTTGGTTCCGAAGTCGTAAGGGGTTAAACCATCAGTCGATGACAATGAATCAGCTAGCTGTTGTTGCTGATCTGATGTTAATTGTACGCCGCTGCCTGTAGGATCATTGACTAAATCAGCGCCTGTTACTTCACCAGCGCTTAGGCCATTTGCAGTTTCTGCACTATAAATACGAATAGGGTGACCTATTGAGTCAACTGCAATCGAGTCCTTAATATATGCGCCAGAGAGCATAATGTCTTGTTTATCACTTAATACATATTTAAGTGATGCGTAAAGCTCATCTCTGTCTTCTTTTAGGTCACGGTAACCATCGCTAGAGGCTGTTTTTGCCATAACACGATAGGCTAAATTATCAGTGATTGCGTTGGTGCTATCAAATGCAAGTGAGTAGCTATCCCATTGTCCAAGCTCAGCAGATATTTTATGTTTTTCTTCAAACTCTGGCTTTTTTTCAATTAAGTTAATTACGCCACCAGCACTACCAATACCGTATAAACCTGTTGCTGGGCCTTTTAATACCTCAACCGACTCTACATTTGTTAAAGACCGTGTTGGATTAAATGTATTGCCAAGGCCTGCACCGCCATACATACCATCATAAGTATAGTTAGCGTCTAAGCCACGAATCACAAGATTGTCACCAATGCCATAGTTATTACCAGCTTGTGTTAAACCACTTACGTTACGCGTTAACTCTTGTAAGCTATCTACACCTTGTGACTCTATTAGTTCACGGTCAATAACAACAACCGGAGCAGGCGTTTCCATTAGTGACATATCAGATTTAGTAGCAAGACCTGAGCTCATTACTACTTGGTTTTGTTTTTGATAAACGCTAATACGTTCAATATCTTCTTCAGCTGATTGGGCAACTGCAATATGTGCATTTAAGCATGCTAGGGTAACTAATGAGTATTTAAATTTTTTCATGGGGTGATAAGTATTCGCATTTAGTAACTTTGCGCGAATGATAATGGTTATTGTTTTTAAAGTGAATAAAAAGTTCAAATAAATTTATTAAATAGTGTTTTTTGATTCAAAAATATACAGTTGAGGGTGTTTTTAGGTTATTAATGCAACATTGTTTACGTTTTATTAATTAACAGCAAGACTATAAAATTAGCAATAACGAAATAAATAATTTATCTTCAATAAAGTCATTATTGTTTGTACAGGTTGATTATTAACAACTAAATATCAGCTTAAGGCGTAAAGTATAAGTAATTAGCTTAATTTTTATGGGGAATAAGGTGTGTTACCTTAAACCCCTAAGAACAGGTAAATTCTACTATCTAAAAATTATAAAATTAATGCTACAAATCATTTTTATACACTTTACCTGCTTTCATAACAAAAGGGATATGCTCTAGTTCAGTAATATTTTCAAGTGGGTTGCCTTTTAATGCAATTATATCTGCCGCAAACCCTGCTTTTAGCTGACCAAGCTTAGTGTTCATTTTTAATAGTTTTGCACTATTAATTGTTGCAGCTTGAATTGCTTGCAGTTCAGACATACCAAATTCAACCATACGGGAAAACTGTTTTGCGTTATCTCCGTGAGGGTAAATAGCGGCGTCTGTACCAAATACCATGTTAACACCTGCTTTTACTGCTCGACTAAAACTGTCTCGCTGTTTTTTTGACACTTGGCGTTCTTTATTTAGATTTTCTTGCGCTACACCATTTTGCTCGCCATAGCTAAGCGTATACTCGGTGTTGTAAATATCCATAGATAGCCATGTACCATGTTTTTTAGCTAGGGCAATCGCTTCATCATCTAAAAAGCTGGCATGCTCTATACTATCAACGCCTGCTTTAATTGCTGTTTTAATACCGCTTGTTCCATGAGCATGCGCAGCGACGGGTAAATCACGCATGTGCGCTTCATCTACAATGGCTTTCATTTCTTCAAATGAATACTGCTGAACACCTACTTTTGTGCCTTTTGAAAAAACCCCACCTGTTGCACAAAACTTTATTGCATTAGCACCGTATTTAATGTTTTCACGCACTTTTACGCGCGCAGCCCACGGACCATCAGCTACACCGTTTGAAGTGAATTTTAGCTCAGGAGGTAAACGGTTATTATCGCAATGCCCACCAGTAATCCCTAAAGAAGGACCTGCGGCCCAAATGCGTGGCCCTACAATATCACCTGCGTTAATACCGTCACGCACTGCAATAACGCTATAGCCTTGTGCACCCACATTTCGAAGTGTGGTAAAGCCAGCTTCTAATGTTTTTTTAGCAAAATAGGCTGCTTTAATAGCCATACGGGGTACTGATTGGCCTAAACGTTCGCTTCGTGGCACGGTAGGATCACTTGTTAAATGAACGTGCATATCCATAAGACCAGGCATTATTGTTTGCTCTGGTAGTTGAATATATTTATCCCCTTTTAATAATTTGGGATCTTTATTTTGTTCAATATCTGTGATGATGCCGTCATCAATAGTAATTAAAGGCGATTGAATGAGTTTACCGGTTTGTACATCAATCATCGCTTTTGCAGATAAATAAGTCGTTGCTTGAGCGTTAATGCTTGAAAAAGTTAACAATGCTATTGCAGCACTGAGCATTTGTTTTTTCATTGTTATTCTTCTGTAGTAGTGGTTTTAATTAAATTTAATGTAACAACCTAATACAAAAGTGTAAATAGAGATTCTGAAGCTCAATTTATCGTAATTTCTTTATTAAGTAGTGGTTTATAAGCATAATTAAAAGTCGACACAAAAAAGGAATACCATGAAACCTATTAAATTTGCTTTAGTTGCCAGTAGCGTTATGTTTGCTTTAAGTGGCTGTACAAGTACTGATGTTAGTGAGCGTACTAATACCAATGTACAGTTAAACAGTTCAAACGCACAAGCATCTGTAATTTCAGAATTATCAGCAGAGCAGCAGCTCGATGTACTTGTAGCTCAATATTACGATGAATCACTTACATTTAAGCCAATTAATGCAACTTACACTGGCCGTAGTGAATTTAACGACCAATTCACACCAGAAATTTCAGAAAAAAATCGAGCTAAAAAAACGGCTTTTTATAAAAAATACCAACAACGTCTAACCTATATAGATAAATCACAATTAACGGGGCAGGCGCTTTTAAGCTATGAAATTTTAGCTAGAGATTTGGCACTTAATTTAGAAGGGATGCAGTTTCCAAGCTATATGCTTGCGATTAACCAAATGTCTGGGGCGCATAATACTTTTGCAGGCTTTGGTTCTGGGCAAAGTGCTCAGCCATTTAATACTGTTCAAGACTACACTAATTTTTTAAAGCGCAGCAAAGGGTTTATTACATGGCTTAGTAGCGTACAGCATGCAATGGCGCAAGGTATTAAAGCCGGTATTACCTTACCTAAACCTTTGGCTCAAAAACTTCAGCCACAATTTGCAGCTCACGTTGTAAAAAAAGCCGAGGACTCATTATTCTGGGGGCCTATAGCCAACTTACCTAAAACATTTTCGGCAAAGCAAAAACAGCAACTAACAACACAATACGAAACGCTCATCATGAATGATTTGGTGCCAGCCTATAAAAGCATGAGTGATTTTTTAGCTAATCAATATATTCCAAATAGCCGAGAAACAGTAGGGTATAGCGACTTACCCAATGGCAAAGCGTGGTATGAATACCAAATTAAAAAGAACACGACACTTAATTTATCAGCTGATGAAATTCACGTTATTGGTTTAAGTGAGGTGTCACGTATTTTAGATGAAATGAAAAAGGTAAAACGCGATGTGGGTTTTGAAGGCTCACTCTCAGCGTTTTTTGAGCATTTACGTGATTCAGACGAATTTTATTATGATACGCCTGAACAGTTGATCGCCGCATACGAAAATATTAAACAAAAAATAGATTCGCGCGTTCCGCTACTTTTTGATATTGCTCCTAAAGCACCTTATGTTGTAAAAGCAGTTGAAGCGTACAGAGCGCAATCTGCGGCTGGGGCATCATATGCTGCGCCTGCACCGGACGGATCACGCCCAGGTATTTTTTACATTAATACTTATAACCTAAAAGCGCAGCCTAAGTTTTTACTCGAAACACTCTCTATTCATGAAGCTGCACCAGGGCACCACTTTCAAATTGCTTTACAGCAAGAGATAGAAGGACTACCTGACTTTAGAAAATTTGGTGGCTATACCGTATTTGCTGAAGGTTGGGCGTTGTACGCTGAAAGTTTAGGCAAAGAGCTTGGCTTATTTACCAACCCTTATATGTGGTACGGGCGTTTAGCTGATGAACAACTTAGATCTATGCGTTTAGTGCTTGATACCGGTTTTCACGCAAAAGGCTGGACACGTCAGCAAGGTATTGATTACATGCTTGCTAACTCATCAATGGCCAAAAGCGATGTTATAGCCGAGGTTGAGCGTTATATTGCATGGCCTGGGCAAGCGCTCTCATACAAATTAGGGCAGTTTAAAATTCAGCAGTTACGTGATTACGCTAAAAAAGAATTAGGCGATAAGTTTGATATTAAAGCGTTCCACACACAAATATTGATAGATGGCGCACTACCGATGCCAATTTTAGAAGAAAAAATTAAACGGTGGGTTGCAACGCAAAAGTAATCAATTACGCGAAAGCCCGTACTAATAAAGGTGCGGGCTTTGCGCGCATAGCTGCAATACGTTAGAATGCGCGCTCTTTAGGGGCGCGAGTAAATTATGTTTGATCAAGAATTAGCAGATACACAGTTTTGGCTTAAAAAAAATCTAAGCGACATGAACCAAAGTGAATGGGAAGCCATTTGTGACGGATGTGGAAAGTGTTGTTTAAACACCTTTATTGATAGCGAAGATGAAGACGAATTTACCGCCACCGATCAACTTCGTGAAGGCGAAGAACTGATTTTCACAAATATCGTTTGCCAATACCTTGATAACAATACCTGTGGTTGTAGCGAATACGAAAACCGCCAAACGCTAGTCCCATCTTGTGTAAAGCTTACTAAAGCGAATCTTAAAGATATCTTTTTTATGCCGCAAAGTTGCAGCTACCGCCGCTTGCATGAAGGTCGTGGTTTAGCATCATGGCATCCGTTATTAAATAACGGGAATAAAACAAAAATGCATGAGTTAGGTATTTCTGTAAAAGATAAAACCGTTAAAGATTGTGACGTAATGCTTGATGATTTTGATTTATACATTGCCGAGTGGCCAACAAAGGACGCTGATTAATGAGTGAGCTAAAAGCAAGTATTGGTTTAATTAATCCTAAGAGTCCTACTAATGTAGGTGGCGTTTTGCGCGCTGCAGGTTGCTACGATGCTAAGCAAGTATTTTTTACTGGTAACCGATACTTAAACGCTAAAAAATTTCATACCGATACAAAAAATGTAGTTGAAAGAATCCCCCTTACCGAAACTAACAACCTTGAGTTGGTAAAGCCTGAAGGTGCAACTGTCGTTGTTATCGAGCTGATAGAAGGTGCTACACCGTTACCTGATTTTCAACACCCAGAAAATGCGTTTTATGTTTTTGGTCCTGAAGATGGGTCTGTACCAAAAGACGTTTTAAAATGGTGTGATGAAGTGGTTTACATTCCTACTATTGGGTGTATGAACTTAGCAGCAACATGTAATGTTGTGTTATACGATCGCCTAGCGAAGATTGGCGGGGTAGAGAGTAGTGACGACACTATTATTAGCTCTCGCGATACAAACAATAAAATGAGATGGAAAAAAACAGATTAATCGTATATTTCTGCTTTTACTACAGAACCTAGTTTGTATGTACCTAAATGTAACTTACAAGCTAGGTTGAGTTCACTAAACACACCTGCCTTTACAAAATCTTACTCAATTAAATCATGCAAATAATTAATTTTTTACTAAGCTTGAATAAATTAAACATTTTAAGATATTGCAATGCGTTGGTTATTTTTATTAGTTTTATTGTTAGCAAGCAACCCTAGTTATTCTGATTCAACAGTAGAATATTACTTAAATGGTAGTCATCATGTTATAGACGGTTATAACCATAAATCAGGAATACTGTTTGAGACTGAAAATTCAAAGCAAACTCTTCATTTAGCTACGCTAGACTGGCCTCCGTATATTGGTAATAATTTATGTAAAAAAGGATGGGTATATCAATTTTCAGTGGCGTTGTTGAATAGTAAAGGTTACAGCGTTTATATTGAATTTTTACCATGGGCCCGTGCGGTAAGAAACGTAGAGCTAGGTAAAGCAGATATACTACTTCCAGAATACTTTATTGAAGATACAGCTCCTTCTGATTACGTTACCAATAAAACGCGCCGTGAACTACTAGGATTATCAAATTCATTTGTAGGGGGAAAAATTGCTTTTTTAAAACGCAAAGGTGAAACAGATCGTTTTACAGGTAATTTAAAATCTCTAAAAGGCCATAAAATAGGTGTTGTACGAGGGTATCAAAACACACCTGAATTTGACGCTATGATGGATAATGGTGAGTTTGAAACGATTAGTGCCGTTGATGATTTACAGCTTGTACAACTTCTTGCAGCTAAGCGTGTAGATTTAATAATTGGCGATCCTCAAGTACTTAAATTTTCTGTGGTTTATTCAACGCTTAGCGATACTAAAAAGCAGAATCTGTTAAGTTCTATTGAACAAGAAACCACTCCTTTGCAATATAACCCACTTTATTTTGCTATAAGTAAACTTACCCCCTCATGGCTTAATGTTTTAGAAGATATTAATGAAGGCCTATATCAGTTTCACAACAGTGGCGAGACTGAACGAATAATTAAAAGCCTTGATAAAGGATGTAACTGAGTAGGAACGTTCCTGTTTGAGTTTCACCCAATTAACAAATAAACAGGTAAACTTGCCTTAATTTGTTAATGGAGTGAAAACAACGTGAGTGAAATAAATATAAATCAATCATATGGTGTCAATGAGCAATCTAATAAAAATTATCTGTTTCCGTTGACCGCCATGACGACCCTGTTTTTTTTGTGGGGTTTTATAACCGTTTTAAATGATGTACTAATACCGCGCTTGAAGGGGGTATTTGACCTCAGTTATTTTGAGGCAATGTTAGTACAGTTCTGTTTCTTCGGTGCTTATTTTATAGTTTCTATACCTGCTGGCATTTTAGTAAAGCAGCTTGGCTATAAAAAGGGCATATTAACAGGCTTAATTGTTGCCTCTGTTGGTTGTATGCTGTTTTATCCCGCTGTAGTAGTGCATGAATATTGGCTGTTTTTAGGTGCTTTATTTGTACTTGCTGCAGGTGTAACGGTATTACAGGTGTCAGCCAATCCTTACGTGGCAGCTCTTGGCCCTGAGAAAACAGCTTCATCTCGTTTAAACTTAGCACAAGCACTTAATGCTTTGGGCACAACAGTTGGGCCATATGTAGGTGGTATATTATTTTTTGGCACTGCTGGCACACTCGCGGCTTCCGCTGCTAGTGCTGAGTCTGTAAAAGTACCTTATTTAATGCTTGCAGCTGCCTTGCTGTTAATCGCTATTATTTTTGCATTTATTAAACTACCTGAAATAGACGCGCATAAAGAAAAGAACAATGCCGCCATTGAATCTCGCTCGCTTACGCAAGCACCACACCTAACTATGGGTGTGCTTGCTATATTTTGTTATGTGGGTGGAGAGGTTGCTATAGGAAGCTTTTTAGTTAATTATTTTGGTGAAGCGCATATAGCAGGTCTTGAAGAGCATGCAGCTGCTGCACTAATTAGTTATTATTGGGGCGGTGCGATGGTAGGGCGCTTTATTGGGTCGGCACTTTTACAAAAAATTGCCCCATCAAAAGCTATTGCCTTTAACGCATTCAGTGTTATTGCATTACTGCTTATTACCATATTTACACAAGGCGATATTGCACTCTATTCAGTGCTTGCGATAGGTTTATTTAATTCTATTATGTTTCCGACAATATTTTCTGTAGCAATTGAAAAGTTAGGCTCGCTGACAAGTAAAGGATCGGGTTGGTTATGTTTAGCTATTGTAGGCGGTGCGTTGGTTCCTTTGTTGCAAGGTTTTATAGCCGATACAGTAAACATACAGCAAAGTTTTTTTGTACCGATGATATGTTACGTATTTATAGCGTGGTATGGCTTAAATGTTACTCGTTTAGCAAATAAGTGGAAATAACCTACTTATTTTAAGTGGTTGAATACGTATTCAACCACTTAAATTATTTTTAATATAAGAACGTTCCAATTTTAGTGTTTCCTTGCTACCTCTCGTCAAATAAGTACTTGCCTTGTTATAGGATAGAAATTCACTACTTTATTATTGTTTCTTATTAGTAATCTGTTTTTAAGTCTTGTTTAGTAAGACATTTAGCTGTTTTTTTGCTAAAAGTATGAAGTTAATAATGAAGAATAATATAAAGGGCTCATGTGTTTAACTCTTTAAAGCGATGTTTCAAGGTAAATATTGTGTTGCTTACTGTATTTCAGCAAAAGTTAGTCTTTGCTTTTTATTGTTTTGCGTGCTTTTTAATAACTAAATTTGTTATGGTTAATTACACAGCTAAATTTTATCAGCTTGATTATTCAGAACTATTAAATATGGCTAGCAGAACAAGGTTTTTAGAATTAAGTGTAAATCGTTTCGGTGCAACTGATGCCTAAAAAAAGTGTTAGTACACAAAGTTGGCGTAACCTTATCAACATCGACAACGTTTATAGCTCTGACAAGCAACGGCAAGCTTTTTCGTTATTTACAATGATTGCTATTGCGATTGTTGTATTAACGATACTGGTGGCTTTAAATTATAAGATATATTCGCCAATCCTAACGGTTTCGTTAATTGTAGTTAATATTACAATTATTTGTAGCACAGTCTATTTTGTAAAAACGGGTAAGCTAGAGGTTGTCGCTTTAATTAGCATGCTTATAGTTTTTATTATGTGCGTGGCGCTTACTTATACAGGGGGAAATGAAAATACAGCCCTTTATTGGCTTATGTTTTACCCCGTTGTTAGTTTTGCTTCTTTAGGTGTTAAGTATGCTACATGGCTTGGATCATGTTTATTGCTTTGCTGTACATTTATATTGTATGGGCCCGATATTGGGCAAGTTAGTTATGGTGATGTTGAAAAGTCACGTTTTTTAGCCGGTTTTACTTTAGTGTTTGTTTTTTCATTTATTGGTGAATATTTTAGGCACAGAAGCCATATGAATATCGCGGGTATTACTCTTGAACAAACACAAGACGCTTATACTGATCAGCTTACCGGTGGTGCTAATAGGCGCTTTATAACCTCACATTTTTTAAAATTGGTTGATGAAAATCCACACGAATACTTGCCTTTTTCAATTTTGTTACTCGATTTAGATAACTTTAAAGCGTTGAACGACACGTACGGCCATGACTTTGGTGATACTGTTTTAATTGAGTTTACAAAATTGCTAGAGTCGCAGTTTCCAAGCTCTGCGGTTAAAGCGCGTTATGGTGGTGAGGAATTTGTAGTGATTTTGCCAAACGAGCGCAGTCAACAGGCCACTAAATTAGCTGATGACTTTAGAGAATATGTGAGTGAATATGTTATTTTAAATAGTACTAAATCCAGGGTCGTATTAACGTGTAGTATAGGCGTAGCACAAGTAAATAATGTGGCTGAGTACGAAAAAGAATTAAAAAAAGCTGATGAATTTTTATATTTAGCGAAAGAGCAAGGTCGCAATAAAGTTAGATCAGCACATAATAAAGGTTAATTATGACACAAAGTAAACTCATATATGTTCATGACCCAATGTGTAGTTGGTGTTGGGGTTTTGTACCTACCTGGTTAAAGCTAAAAAGCGAACTAGAAAATAACTTTAAAGATATACTAACCATAGAGTACAAAGTGGGGGGCTTAGCACCGGACAGCCAAGCGCCTATGCCACAAAATATGCAAGATATGCTACAAAACACATGGCGTAAAATCGCTGCACAGTTAGGTACACAATTTAATTATGCCTTTTGGCAAGAATGCGAGCCTAGGCGTTCAACCTATCCAGCATGCAGGGCTGCGCTTATTGCACGTAAAGCCAATAAAGAGGCCGACATGGTCGCTGCTATTCAACATGCTTATTATCTCAATGCTCAAAACCCGTCTGACGAAAGCACGCTAATTGAACTTGCACATGAGATTGGTCTTGACGCAGAAGCGTTTGCAATTGCACTGCAATCACATCAAATTAATGATGAGCTTAATAAAGAGCTTGCCTATGCGCATAGCTTACCCATTCAAGGCTTTCCATCTTTAGTACTGATCAGCAATAACAACGCTTTTCCTATTGCGATTAATTACACCGATTGGCAGCAGTCTTTTAATCAAATTAGTGCGCTTTTAAAATAATTTTTTATAAATGAGTGTTTTGTCACAAAGCACTCATTCCCTCTTTATACTGCTCATTACACTTTTGCTTCATTAAGTCGCCATTATTACCGTTGTCATAAAACCGACTTTTTTGCGCAACATGCCTGTCATTTTTCATCTATACAATTTCGCTCATTGAAAATCTTTAGTCTTTAAATTGTTTGCATTGAACAATTAAAGCTAAAAAACCAACTAGCAAATCCGCTAATTAACGAGTAAAGGTGTATGCGATGAAAGGCGTTAAACCATTAATCTTAGCTGGTATTGTGGCTGCAAGTGCTGCTGTACACGCAAACGATTTAGATAAGGTTATCGATAAAAGCAGCGAAATAAATAAGTCAGCTGCGCAATCACAAACAAAAATAGACAAGATTGCAGACTCAATGCAAGGACGTCTTCAACAATTCAAAACGCTTAACAAAGAAATTGACGGTTTAGCGGTTTATAACGCGCAATTAACTAAGCAGTTAAACAACCAAATTGAAGAAATGGAATCACTTAACCTATCAATGGATCAAGTCTCTATTATTGAACGTCAAATTACCCCGCTTATGCTTCGTATGATTGAAGGCCTTGAGCAATTTGTAGCCCTTGATGTGCCATTTTTAACTGACGAACGCACAAAAAGAATTACCTCTTTAAGTGAAATGATGAACCGTGCAGACATCAACTCAAGCGAAAAATTTCGCCGTGTACTTGAAGCTTACCAAGTTGAAGTTGATTACGGTCGCACTATCGAAGCCTACACCTCTTTATTAGATATAGACGGTAAAGAGCGTGAAGTCGATTTTTTACGCATTGGCCGCTTAGAGCTTATTTACTTAACTCGCGATGGTAAAAAAGCAGGTAGCTGGAATACAGACACTAAGTCGTTTGTTGCTTTGCCAGATTCTACGATAAGCCAAATCAATAAAGGTTTACGCATTGCGCGTAAGCAACTTGCCCCAGATATGTTAACTCTGCCAGTACACGCAGCAGAATAAGAGGTTAAAAATGAAACTGTTTACTCAAATGACAAAAATGGCCCTTGTTGTTGCAAGTATTAGCATTACGGGTACATGTGTAGCGGCAGAGCCGATGAATTTAGATTCGCTATTAAAAACTCTTGAAGAGGGTAAGTCAGCCCAAAGCGTACAAAATAAACAACGTGAACAAGAGTTTGCAGCTCGTCAAAATGAGCAAGTACAAATGCTTAAAAATACACAAGCAAAGCGCAATCAAATGCTTGTCGAATCTGAACGTTTAGAAACTCAGTTTGAAGAAAATGAAGTAAAGCTAGCTAATTTAACCGATACATTATCTAAACGTATGGGATCTCTTAAAGAGCTATTTGGTGTGCTTCAACAAGTAGCAGGGGATTCAAGCAATAAGTTTGCAACTTCCGTGGTATCAGCCGAGATTGCTGGACGTAGTACATTTATGGATGAGCTGGCTCAAAAAATGGGTTCAACCTCGAAGCTTGCCTCTATCGAAGATATTGAAAAAGTGTGGTTTGAACTACAACGTGAAATGACCGAGCAAGGTAAAGTAAGTCGTTTTAATGCAAGCGTTATAGTTGAAGGCGGCACTAAAGCACAGCAAGAAGTGGTGCGTGTTGGTGCATTTAACCTCGTATCAAACGGTAAGTACCTAGAGTTTAATCCAGCGACTAACACATTGAGTGAGTTAACACGCCAACCTGTATCACGTTTTACAGCCACGGCAGATGAGTTACAAAACACTAAAGATGGTGTTGTGCAGTTTGCACTTGACCCAACAGGCGGCTCAATTTTAGGCTTGTTAGTACAAGCACCCGATACGCAAGAGCGTGTACATCAAGGTGGTACAGTCGGTTACGTTATTTTAGGTGTGGGTGTAATTGCACTCCTTATATCTCTTGAGCGCTTTTTCTCATTATTGATTATGGGTGGGAAAATTCGTCGCCAACTAAAAGATGACGTAGCACGCGATGACAACCCGCTTGGCCGCGTAATGAAAGTAAAAGATCAATTTCCAGATGTTGCCCACGACACGCTAGAACTTAAACTAAGCGAAGCTATTTTACGTGAAATGCCAAAAGTTACGCGTAATTTAACACTGATTAAAATCATCTCTGTTGTTGCGCCGCTACTTGGTTTACTCGGTACCGTAACCGGTATGATCAATACCTTCCAAGCTATCACGCTGTTTGGTACCGGTGACCCTAAATTAATGGCTGGTGGTATTTCGCAGGCATTGGTAACAACTGTTCTTGGCTTGGTTGTAGCTATTCCTACGGTATTTTTATACACCTTACTTAATACTCGCGCTAAAAACATTTTGCTTACTATACAAGAGCAAAGCGCAGGCATTATTGCCAAGCGAAGTGAGAAGGGAGCATAAACCATGGTGCTATTGATTGACTCAATCAATGCTATCCGTGATTTTCTCGACACTGGTGGCCAAGTTCTCTTGGTCATCGGGGTGTTAATCTTTGCGATGTGGTTATTGATACTCGAGCGATTTATTTATTTTTTTAATGGTTTTCGTAGTTATAAACACGGCGTAAAGGACGATTGGACTAATCGAGCAGAGCGCAATAGCTGGAATGCAGAGCAAATACGCCAGGCGATGATATCCCGTGCGGGTATGCGCTTAAACACAAACCTTGCGTTAATTAACGTAATGGTTGCGCTTTGTCCGCTCCTTGGTTTACTAGGCACAGTAACTGGCATGATTGAAGTGTTTGATGTAATGGCAATTACAGGCACTGGTAGTGCGCGTTCAATGGCATCAGGTGTTTCTAAAGCTACTATCCCAACAATGGCAGGCATGGTGGGTGCACTTTCGGGTGTATTTGCCTCTACGTTTTTACAACGCAGAGCTAAGCGCGAAGTTGAACTACTTGAAGACAGCATGGTTTTAGATCACTAAATATATATAGATAAGCGGCTAACTATAGCGCCGCTTATATTAGGAGAATAAAAATGAGAGCCCCGTTAGGAAACCTATTACAAGAAGATGAAGCAGAAGAAATTAATATGACCCCAATGTTAGACGTTGTATTTATCATGCTTATTTTTTTCATCGTTACCGCCTCATTTGTTAAAGAAGCCGGTATTGATGTAAATCGACCAGAAGCAGCCACAGCAGTTAAAAAAGAGCGAGCAAACATCTTAGTTGCGATTTCAGACAAAGGTGAAATTTGGATTAATAAACGCCAAATTGATGTACGTGCAGTGCAAGCGAATATTGAACGCTTAAAAGCTGAAAACCCACAAGGTAGCGTGGTTATTCAAGCCGATAAAAAAGCCACCACTGATATGTTAATTAAAGTAATGGATGCGTCGCGCGCTGCAGGTGCGTTTGATGTATCTATTGCTGCTCAAGATGCGTCGTAAGGGTTAGTTATGTTGCGATATTTAGTTGCATTAGTTGTAGCCGGTGTAGTGACCTTTATGCTGTTTTTAGGCATGCAAGCACTTATTACCGGTGGTGAAGGTGCTATGTCGGAGCCAGTAAAAGGTAACGTTTTAGATTTTGTACGTTTGAAAAAAGAAGAAACAGTACAAAAAAAAGAACGTAAACCGCAAAAGCCACCCACACCAAAAGAGCCACCGCCGCCAATGGAATCACCACAAATGCAAAGCAGTGATGCAGCGGCAAACGCAAATAATTTCGACTTTGGCGCTAATGTAGATGCCGATGTGAATTTGTCAGGCGGCTTAGCGCTTGAAACAAGCGACGGTGAATACTTACCCATTGTTAAAGTAGCGCCTGTGTATCCGCGTCGTGCGCTATCTCGTGGTATTGAAGGCTATGTAATTGTTGAATTTACAGTGACTAAGCAAGGTACGGTGCGCGAGCCTCAGGTTGTAAAAGCCGTTCCTGAGTCACTATTTGATAGAGCAGCAATGGATGCAGCCCTTAAATTTAAATATAAACCGCGCGTAGTAAACGGTGAAGCCGTTGAAGTGGCCGGTGTTCAGAACAAAATATCTTTCCAAATTAGTGGTTAATTTAGTAATTAACCATGAGTCAACGGACAGAAATGCGAGGCGATTATGAAATTACACCCTACAGCTAAACTTTTAAACATAACGTTATTTTGCACTGCCGCAGTGAGTGCAAGTATTGTTGTGCCAAGTACGCTAAGCCTAGTGCCTGGGCTAAACGTAGCCACTGCACATGCAGAGCAAAAAACAAAGCGTGTACCCGCGCTGCGTGAAAAGGTTTATAGCCAGCTTGCTCGAGCGCAAAAACTCGCTGATGATGGCGATGTTAAAGCAGGCCTTGAAGCGCTTAATAGCATTGAAGAGCGAGCTTCAAGCATGAACTCGTACGAAATTGCAATGATGCATAACTTTTACGGCTTTATTTATTATAACGAAAACGACCTACCTAAAGCGATTGCCTCGTTTGAAAAAGTAGTTGCAGAAGAAGCTATTCCTGAGTCTCTTCGTTTAAGTACTACATTTAGCTTGGCGCAATTGGCTATGGCCAATAGTGATTATAAAAAGGTAATTACGTTTTTAGATAAGTGGGATGCAATAAATACTAAACCTAAAACAGAAGGTTACTATTTATTAAGAGCACAAACGTATTATCAGCTAAAAGATTACCAAAAAGGGCTAGAGTATATTACTCAAGTTATTTCACTAAGTGACAGCGAAGGTAAAACCCCAAAAGAAAACTGGCTGGTGTTACAACGTGCAATGTATTACTCACTTAATCAAACAGATAAGGTGGTTGGTGTACTTGAACGTATGGTAAAGCTATACAATAAGCCTGAGTATTGGATTCAGCTAGCTGGAATGTATGGCGAAACAGGCAAAGAAAAACAGCAGTTAGCGGTGATTGAATCAGCTTACCAACAAGGTTTTTTAACTTCTAAGTCTGATTTACGCCAGCTTGCTCAAGTTTATTTATACAATGGCTTAGCGTTTAAAGCAGCAGTTGTTATGAGTGAAGCTATTGACAAGGGTATTGCTGAAAAAACAGCGAAAAACTACGCTTTTATAGCCGAAGCTATGATCCAAGCTAAAGAAGATGAAAAATCTATTATTTACTTTGCAAAAGCGGCTGATTTATCAGAGCACGGTAAATATGATCAACGTTTAGCAGAAGTGTTTGTTAACACAGAACAATATGAAGAAGCCGCTGATGCTGCGCGTAAAGCACTTGATAAAGGCGGTCTTGATTTTGAATCAAATGCATTTGTTGCCCTGGGGATGGCTCAGTACAACATGCAAAATTTTGATGCGTCAATTTTAGCGTTTGAGCAGGCAGAAAAACATAAAAAATCTCAGCGTTTAGCGCAGCAGTGGATCAAATATGTGAAGCGTGAAAAAGTGCATGCAGAAACGCTCAAAACAGCTTTATTGTAAATTTTAAAGCGCTTTACTCATTAAAAAGTAACGCGTGTAAAACCATTTCATAATCGCAACACCAAAACCGCCTTAGGGCGGTTTTTTTCGTCTCTTTAAGTACCCAATTGTCTGATTTTTAATAAGTTACCATTGTCATCTTATGGTTATCAAACTGTAACTGCTTTGTCATAAGTCTCCCGTATTGTTACCGCAGCTAAACTCAAGTGACCTTAAAGCATTGTTTAAGTGTTTTAAGGTGACTTGAGTTTATTTAAGCACCTAAAAAATAATTAAATACTTTAACGGAGTGAACAATGAAATTATCTGACTTATTCAAAATCAGCTTTGTGGCTACAGCAATAACATTGGCTGGTTGTGGTGGTGATATTAACGTTACACCTACGACTGTTGATAACAGTGTAGACAATTCAGTGACTAATCCAGATGACGATAATGGCGGCGATACATTAAGTTGTGCCACATACACATTAGATGGAGCTACATTTACAGGTGAAGCAGAGGGCATTAACTGTTTATACAGCCAAGCATTTGCAAGTAATGCAAAAGAAATTACTAGCTCTTTTGTTATCCCCGCGCTAGACGATGGCGGTGCCCATGTTTTTGAAGGTGCTTTATTTATTGGTGACGATGTAGACACATCTACTGGTGCTACTATTGATGTTAATGGCCCAACGTTATCTATTGAAGCAGGCGCTACCATTGCGTTTACTAAGCCAGAGAGTTTTATTCGTATTGCTCGTGGTGCAAATATTGAAGCAATTGGTGAAGTAGATAAGCCAATTATTTTCACAAGTATCAAAGAAGTTGATGGTGATGATTCAACAACCGCTCAAATTGGGGATTGGGGTGGTGTTCAGGTAAATGGACGTGGCCATTCAATTCGTTGTACAGCGACAGCAGCGGCACAAGACATGTGTAACCACTCAGCCGAAGGCATTGTATCTTATTACGGTGGTAATGACCCGCAAGATAGTAGTGGTATTCTAAAGCATATTGTTATTAAGTATGCAGGTTTTGGTGTTGAAGGTGATGAGCTAAATGGTTTGACACTAAATGCTGTTGGTTCAGGTACAACAATTGATTATGTTCATGTACATAATGGCTTTGATGATGGGATAGAGCTTTTTGGTGGAAGCGTGAATCTTAAACACATTGTTGTTACTGATACTGGTGATGACGGTATTGACTGGGATGAGGGTTGGAAAGGCTACGGACAGTACATTCTTGTACGTTCAAATGAATATGGAAATCATGGCTTTGAAACAGATGGCGCAAAAGTTGATCCATTATCTGCAGACGCACAAGATTTAGTAACGACTGTTTCTAACCCAACTATTGCTAATGCAACCGTTGTTACTACTGGTGATCAAGGTGCTGAAGGGCGTCGTACTGGTGCCGGTATGGAAATGAAAGAATGGGGCAAAGCGCAATTAGCTAATATGTTGTTTGTAAACTCATCATCTGTAGATGGTGCTGGCTGTTTTGATTTATATAATGAAAAAGATAAATCAGGAGATGCTGGTGTGCATGCCAATGCAAACAACGGCGATATCGCATTTATGAGTTCAATATTTGCGTGTGGTAAGAATTTTGAAGACGTAAACACTCCTTTAACCGGTGCGTTAGCAAGTTTTGATATAAATACCTGGTTTACTGGTGGCGAAAATAACCAGCTGATTGGTTTTGCTGATTTTGAAAATGTACTTGGTGCTGATGGTGTATCAACAGCAGCAACCATTACAGACTCACAAGGTACTGCGGTAGCTACAACAGCGAAAGACATGAGTGAAGTTGACTCTTTCTTTACTAACGCAGGTTATATTGGTGCACTTAAAGAAGGTGAATCAAGTGAATGGGCTGATTTTGTAGCTGCATCTTTACAACGCGCTAGTAATTAATCTAGACCGGCTCTAATTATAAGGCGCTATGGCGCCTTTTTTAAGGGAATTTTAGGTTTAGAGGATATAAATATGAAACATCAAAAGCAGTTTAAAACTAATCTAATAACGTTATCTCTGCTCTCCCTTTTTTCTTCATTTAATTCTTTCGCTGAACAGGCACAAGAAATAATCAATGAAGACGCGATAGAAGAAGTTGTTGCAACAGGTACACGCCTCAAAGGCAGTGCGAGTGCCGTAATTGATGAACGTAAAAATCAGGCATTTGTTGCTGATATAATGGGTTCAGAGCAAATATCTAGAACGGGTGATAGCGATGCCGCTTCTGCACTTCGCCGTGTTACAGGCTTATCGTTAGTTAACGATAAGTTTATTTATGTACGCGGTTTAGGTGAGCGTTACTCAAGCGTGCGTTTAAATGGCGCGGTTGTTCCAAGCCCAGATCTGACTCGAAATGTAATTCCACTTGATATTTTCCCATCAAGTATTATTGAATCTCTAGCTGTTCAAAAAGCTTACTCGCCTAATATGCCTGCGGCTTTTGGTGGTGGTGACGTTAATATCAGGACGAAAAGTATTCCAAGTGATACTTTATTTAAAGTTGAGATTGGTGCTAGCTATAAAGATACAAACGATGAAGGTTATACATACAGTGGCGGCAGTGATGACTGGTTAGGTAAAGACGATGGTACACGCGCATTACCAGGAGCCGTTAAAACGGCGCTAAATACCTATATCAATGGCTTGTCTGATATCTCATACAGAAATATAAGAGATGTTGAGTCAAGGCTTCAGGGAGCTGATATTGGTCAAGCAGCTGCAATAGACTTAAATAAAAGTTTATCAAAAGCGCTACCAAGAGATTTTGGCTTAGAAAAAGAAAGCTTAAACCCTGATGCAGGCATTAAAGCTGTTTATGGCGACCGATTTGATAACTTATTTGGTTTGGATGGCTCTTTTGGTTTTTTAGCATCAGTTGCTTATGAAAATGAATGGTCTAATGCAGAGAAATTTAGCGCAGTACTTTCATCTGTTGACGCATCTGAATCTGAATGTTCAAAAGACGACTTTACTTGTTACTCTGCCACAGAGAAAGAAGTATCAACAAAGCATAATATAAAATTAAATAGCTCTCTAAATTTAGGTTATAAAATTGGCGGCCATGATTTAACAGCCACTTATATGATGCTACGAGATACTGAAGATGAAGCTTCTGTTGCACTTTACCAAGAGCCTTCAAAGTCATTAAGCATTGATGCTGGGCAATTACAGCGAAGCCACTTAACCTCTTTTGAGGAACGGGAACTTGAAATACTTCAACTTCGTGGAATGCACAATTTAGAGTGGAGTTTTCTTGAAGGTGTTGGTGTAGATTGGCAGTACACTGATTCAACAGCGACAACAAGTATACCTGGCGAGCTTGAAGTAACGGTGCGTGATGAGTACGTTGATGGCGAATATCAGCGTACCTTTTATAATGGCAGCTTAGGCGGCAATCCTTATTTGTATCGATTTGTTGAGCTAGAAGACGATGTAGAAAACTGGGGCGTTAATGTTAACAAAGTTTTTTACTTTGATAACGCTGAAGTTGAAATCGCGGGTGGCAGTTATTTTGTTGAAAAAACGCGTGATTACCGCACAGACTTTTTTAACTATCGCTTTAGCCAAACACAGTCTTTAGATTTAGCACAAAGTGAAGAAGAAGCGCTGTCAATTGGTAGTTTCTTTGCAAATGATGCTGTTATTGATTCAACGGATGTAGAGTTATTGTTTCAAGAACCTACAGCCGATGATTACTTAGCAGCGCAAATGATTGATGCCTATTACGGCTCTTTTGATATCACTTTTGCTCAAGATTGGCGTTTAAGTGGTGGTGTGCGTTACGAGGACTTCCGCCAAGTTGCCCTTGCTTTTTCTCGCTCAGCATTCGACCCTGCTTTATTGGCAGATAAATTAAGTGCAGATGCGATAAAACAAGCAAGTGTGATGGAAGATGATTATTTTACTTCATTATCAATGACATATAGTCAGCAGTCGTACCAAGTGCGTTTTGGCTATGGTAGCACGGTTGTGCGTCCTGATTTACGTGAGCTAAGCCCTGTTCAATTCCAAGATCCGTTGACTGGTTATCGAACGCTTGGTAATCCATTCTTAGAATCTAGTTACCTAGATAACTTCGATGCACGTATCGAGTTTTATATGGACAATGGTGATAACTACTCAGTTGGCGCATTTTATAAAGATATAGATAACCCAATCGAAGCATTATTAACCGAGAGTGATGGCCGTTTCACTCTGCAGTTTGACAATGCAGATACAGCCTATGTTTATGGTATAGAAGCTGAGTGGTTAACTGAGTTGCATAGTGATTTATTAGGGGGGGCTTTTTTTACTTCTGGTAATTTAACGGTTAGTGATTCAGAAGTGGAAATTGCACAAGAGCAGCGCGCCGACCTTACTAATCTAAAGCGCCGTATGACTGGCCACTCAAAGTATGTTGCCAACTTACAATTGAATTACGATTCGCATGATGGCATGCATCAAGCTTCAGTTATTTATAACGTATTTGGTGACCGTATTTTAGCTGCGGGTGTTAACAATTTTGATGACGCTTACGAACAGCCTTTGAACTCGTTAGACATGGTTTATAGTTATTACCCAACGTTTAATACCACATTAACACTTAAAGTGAAAAATATGTTGGGACAAAACTTTGAAGTAGAACAAAATGATGTGTTAATTCGTTCTCAAGAAACGCCTAGAGAATTGAGCGTCAGCTTTAGCTACGAGTTCTAAAGCCTCGAACGACTAAAATAAGCCATTACAACCTAGCCCTGCTATATGTAGGGCTTTTTACTAGCTCAGTTTTAGACGTAGTTGTAGTTTAATATTTACCTTAACTTAATCATTATTCACCTCATACACATACTCTCTAAATCATTTAACCTTAATGTTTCTTTAATAAAGAAAACATAATGGTTGTTTACATTTAACAGGCTGTAATTAAGTTTTATAATTTTATTTTAAAAGGAATAATATCCATGAATTTAATAAGAAAGGTTATTAGCTCAGTTGTTATAGTTGGTTCTTTTAGTTTTGCGAATGATGCTCTTGCTGCAAGATCATGTTCTGTTATTGTCGATGATATCCAGCTAAATCATTCTCAGGTAATTGTAAAAACAACTAATAGTATTACTCACATGGCTAATGACAAGTTAACTTTAGCTTACCAAGACACTCAATTTGGCCAGATCTTAGAAAAGCTTGTTGAAGCAAAAGGTTTAGAAACGCCTGTAAAAATTTATATACTTGAGGAGTTTAATGGTGATGATGCGCGCAGTTGTAGTGATAGCATTACTGACTATATAGGATCAGTTCATCGCATCTAATGGTCTAAATTGTTTGTAGCCCCATATTAGTATAGGGCTACAATTGAATATACTACTGACACTTTATAGTTGCATAAAGTTGATAGCATTGGTTTTTACTACCGGTGCTTTTCATTGTCCATAATTGGTTATACCAATCGAAGTTACCATAAGCGCTTTCATCTTCCCCACAAGTAATTGTACTTCCAGAGATTTCTTGGTTATGACCACGTTCTTCGCAAAATTGATTTCCATTTGTAGAGCCTACGAAAAATGGCTTTAAGTTACCATTTATCCACACTTTTGGGCTGTAATAGGTTGTGGCAGTATTAACTAAGACGCCTTGTCGTTCTTCTATACCAACTTCAGCACGGGTAAAGGTTACCTGTTCATCTTTATTTAGTGTCATTTCGTTTGCTGAAATTGTTGTGTTTGCAAATACATTAATCGATATTGAACTTAAAGCAAGTAGAGCGAAAGTGAATGTTTTCATTATTTTTCCTTTGGTTAATATAAAATTTAATAAATGTCTGTATTTAATGTTCCTACTAAGCTTGGTCAGTTTAGGTTTCAACAGGGTGACGCTTTTATTAATGTTTAATTTATCTACTTTTTGTTACATGCCCTTACAGTATGAAAAATTTTTAAGTTCTGTTTTATTCACTAGTTTTAGCCGTCTAGCAGTGTTAGTTTGTTAACTTGAAAATTGAATCTCACGCAATGAATTTAATTTTTAATGTATTAAGGCATCTTTTATGAACAAAACAGTGGATAAAGCAATGAAAAAAGTAGGATTAGTCGGTTGGCGTGGCATGGTAGGCTCTGTGTTATTAGAACGTATGCAGCAGCAAAGTGATTTTGCAAACATCGACACCACCTTTTTCACTACCTCACAAGCAGGGCAACTCGGCCCTGATATTGCGGGCGACGCAAAACCGTTATTAGATGCAAGTGATGTTAATGAACTTGCTAAAATGGATATTATTGTTACCTGTCAAGGTGGTGATTACACCAAAGCGGTTTACCCAAAATTACGTGAGTCAGGTTGGGATGGTTATTGGATTGATGCGGCATCTGCACTTCGTATGGTTGATGACAGCATTATTGTTCTTGACCCTGTAAACAAAGATGTCATTGAACAAGGTTTAGCGCAAGGCGTTAAAACCTTTGTAGGCGGTAACTGTACCGTATCGTTAATGTTACTTGCTTTAGGTGGCTTGTTTGAGCAAGACCTAATTGAATGGGTAAGCCCAATGACTTACCAAGCAGCGTCGGGTGCGGGCGCACGTAATATGAAAGAGCTTATTGCACAAATGGGCGCTATTCATTCAAGCGTTGCCGAGCAACTAGATAATCCAAGTTCAGCTATTTTAGAAATTGATAAAATAGTGAGCGAAAAAATGGCTTCAAGCGATTTACCACAAGACCAATTTGGCGTGCCGCTTGCTGGCAGCTTAATTCCGTGGATTGACGTACCTATGCCAAGTGGCCAGTCTAAAGAAGAGTGGAAAGCCCAGGTTGAAGCGAACAAAATTTTAGGATCTTCTAAACAACCGGTACCCATTGATGGTTTATGCGTACGCATTGGTGCTATGCGTTGTCATAGCCAAGCGATGACCATTAAATTACGTGAAGACATTAGCGTAGAAAAAATTGAAGAAATACTAGCCTCACATAACGAATGGGTTAAAGTGATTCCAAATGAGCGCGATATTAGTGCTACTGACTTAACCCCAGTTAAAGTAACGGGTACTTTAAGTATTCCTGTTGGTCGTATTCGTAAACTCGCTATGGGCCCTAAATACATTAGCGCATTTACCGTGGGCGATCAGCTCTTATGGGGCGCTGCTGAACCACTTCGACGTATGCTTCGCATTATTGTAGACGGTGAATAACGCCTAAATTAATACTCTTATTTAAAGCCAGCACCTTTGCTGGCTTTTTTAATGGCGTGCATAACATCATATCTAGAACACATTGTTATTGTATTCGTCATTTTATTAATTATTGCACTTCGTCTGACCTATTCTTATTCCCTGATAAGCTGTTATTTAAGTGGTATAGCTTTTGCTCTGTTAGCTTTAACTTATATTTTTACTCATTAACGGCTAACTGTAGGTAGTTATTACACGCATATTAGTAATATTTTACTTATATAAGGATATTACATGTATTTCACTTTTAAACACTCGCGTAATAAATGGTTTTCAACGGCAATTGTCACTCTACTGATACTTATTACCGCGCGAATAGCTGCGCCTTATGTTGTGCAATATTATGTTAACGAGCAAATTAAAAACACTGAAGGAATAACAGGGCACGTAGGAGATGTTGATCTACATTTATATCGCGGCGCTTACGCAATTGATAATGTAGAAATTTACGCCACCAATGCAACCTCTGCACCTAAGCCTTTATTGGCAATACAGACACTTGATTTTTCACTTGCGTGGTCAGCTTTATTCAAAGGTAACCTTGTGACGAATATGGCTTTTAAAAGTCCTGAAATAGTTATTTATGACAAAGAGCCAAGCACTCAAGAGCAAAACCAGCAGGTAAAAGATGAAACAACATGGGTAGGTTTGGCTAATAACTTAGTCCTTTTTTCAATTGATACATTAAGTATCGAAAATGGCAAAGTTACGTTGATTAATTCAACACAGAGCGGCACTAAGCCTACGTATATATCTGATATTAATGCTTACATTAGAAATATAACAAATGCACAAAACCTTTCTAAAACGCTTGTTACTAGCTTAAATGTAAGAGGTAAATTAATGGGAGAGGCTGCGCTTTCACTCAATGGAAAGCTTGATCCTTTTAGTAAAAAAGCAAATTTTGATTTTAATGCTGAGGTTCAGCGTTTTTCAGTTAAAAACCTTGAAACCGTATTTCAGGTTTATACCCCATTTGATATAGAAGCTGGTGGTATAGATGGCGCTATGGAGTTAGCAGCTAGCAATAATAAACTTGAGGGTTATGTTAAAGCGGGGGTTCAAAACCTTAGTGTATTTTCATGGCGGGAAGACATTGAAAAAGACGACGATGGTTTATTTACCGCAATTTTTGAAGGCAGTATTGATTTACTCAGCTCAATTCTTGAAAACGATGATTCTAAGTTAGTTGCTGCAAGAGTGCCTATAGAGGGCGAATTGGATAATACAGATATTTCTACTTTCCAGGCCGTTGTATCTGTTTTAAAAAATGCTTTTTTTGATGCGTTTAACATGCAAGTAGATAATGTCATTACGTTTGAAGATGCAAAACAAGAGTAGCAAGTTAAGTACAGTCAGAGTTTATGCTTGTTACTGATAGGGTTTACTGCAGAACTATTATTAAACATGTTGCTATTGTTTGGCGCTTTTACCCTAACATAAAAGCGCCTTTTAACTTATTTGTTATTTTTTTCTATCAGGGTTTTTAGTTCAGCAATTTGCGTTTGTAGTGCATTTACTTGCCCTTGAGTTGCAGGTAGTGAATTATTATCTGCAAGCTCTTCTCGCGCATTGCGATGCTCTTCCCCCATAACCTCTAAAATAGCGCCCACCATCATATTTAAAAACACAAATGCAGTTAAAAATATAAACGTGAGGTAAAAAATCCAGCTCAGCTCGTAAACTGCCATGGTCTCGTACATTATGTCGGTCCAATCTTCAAAGGTTGCTATTCTAAATAGCGTCAACATTGAAATTGACACATCTTTCCAAAGCACGGGGTTAATATCGGCAAACATCATGCTGCCCATGGCGGCGTAAATATAAAATATTACAAACATTAGCAGGGCTATATAGCCCATTTGCGGAATAGCTTTCAGCAAGGAATTAACTAATAAACGCAGCTCGGGGATCATAGAGACTAAACGCAGCACCCTAAATATACGCAGTAACCTTGCAAGCAATACAGCCGAACCAGCTGCAGGGTATAAGCTACCTAGTACAATTATGGTATCGAATATATTCCATCCCTTCGAGAAAAAGTCTTTTATTCCTTTACTTGCTATAAAGCGAATAATTAACTCAACTAAAAAGAATGCGGTGATCCCTACATCCATCCAGTTAAGGGCAAATTCTACAGTTGGGTGAAGTGAGTAAGTGTGAGCACCGACGGTAAGGGCAGAAACAACAATAACAGCAATAACAAACGATTGAAATATCTTGCTTTTGTCTATACGCTGAAACAACTTTTGTAACTGCGACATCATAATTATGAATCCTATGCAAAGTAAGGTTTTATGGCGCTAATATACAATATTATTGTTGGTGTGTTTATCTTTCGTTATTAAATTTACATTAGATGTTTGCTATTTAATCACGCTATTCGTTATTTATATTATAACTTGCTTTAAATAGAACAAATTTGATTATTGAAGGTCTTATTTTTTGATACATAAAATACTTTAAACAATAACAGTGTAAGGAATTTCAATGCTAATTAGCACGTTTACTAAAAGTGCATTAATAGTTTTAGGGCTCTCACTCCTTGGCGGCTGTAGCTCTGATGCGCGTTTTCACGAAATACAATCGGCACGCCTTGATGAATGTAATTACAAAGCCGATAAAGAGTATTATGAATGCCTTGAAAACCAAGATAAAAACTTTGAAGAATATAAAAAGCATCAAAGCGAGCAAACTAAGTAAACCATGACCAAAACACAAAAACTCCGCGATAAACAAATTAGGCAAGCACTTACCACTGCATGCGATAGCATTAAGCATGCTTACCCAGGTTTTGCCTACTTAACCCATACAATTGATTTTAAAAACGAAACAAAGTCATTAAAAGTGAAGTGTTATTTTGAAGATGACATGGCATACCACGAGAGCGAAACTCACTTAAATCAGATTGTTGATATTATTACAGCAGAGGTTGGCAAAATTAATTTACCGGTAACGACCAAGCAAATATCGTTTTTAGTTGATTAACATTGGTTTGCCTTTGTATGGGCGCTATAATTGGCAAAATTATTTTAGGATGTAAACGATGGCTGTTCCTTCGCGTTCGCAAATTACCCCAGGCACAACAGTAAATATTGTTTTAAAAGAAGATCAACGCAGTAACACTTTAACCGAGGGTGTGGTTGAGCGGTTATTAACTAAATCACCCAATCACCCACATGGCATAAAAGTACGTTTAGAAGACGGGCAAGTCGGCCGAGTAAAAGAGATTTTATAATGGCAGCATTAACAGAGCAGGCCTTTTGGGATTTAGTAACCGCACCTGACTTAGGGCTTGACCCACAAAGTGTAAGCGATAATTTAAAAGCTAAGCTAAGTGATTTAACAGACGAGCAGCTAATTGCCTTTGATAAGTTTTTTGGTATTAACATGCGCAAATGTTTTACCTGGGATTTATTTGGTGCTGCATTTGTAATGGCTGGCTGCAACGACGAATATGGTTTTAGCGAATTTAGATGCTGGCTTATCTCTCGCGGACAAACAGTATTTAACAATGCTTTAACTAATGCCGACTCATTAGCACAGTGTTCACCGGTATATTATTTAAACGAGCAACCTTATCCCTATATTGACGAGTACGATTTAATTGCGGGTTTACTCTATGAAGAACGAAACGATGACGAGCTGCCGTTTGTTCCATCAGGTGAGCAACCAGCCGGTAAGCGCTTTAAAGACAAACCTAAATTTTTAAAACAAAGCTACCCACAGTTATTTCAAAAATATTGGCAGTAAACTCCACTTTACTGTTTTACTAAAATCGGTTTATTTAGTGCTTAGATAAACCGATTTGTTTTATTCCTCGTAAAACATAAGCGTACTACGTTGCAATACTATATAGCGCTACTTATCTTCTTTTAGATTAAATCTCTGTTATAGTTATAAAAGTTATACCATTAGCTTAATTAAATGATGTATTTTTAAGCTGGAAAAACGTGTTGATAGCTAGGCAAAACTTGCTATTTGGTTGTTCTATACGCTATTTATTATCACGAGGATACACTCACTCAATGAAAACCTTACTACTTGCTTTAGTTTCTCTTACTTTTATTAGCGCCTCTGTTTTTGCTACGCCAAGTAATAAGAGCCGTTTTATTCCTTTATTAAAAACAAAGCTAGGCAATTACAAGGTGGTTTCAGCAAGCTCTTCGCTTTGTGTTGATAGTAAATTGAGTTTAATAAACCCAGTGTATCCCGATGCGGGTTTTAAATTAGGTTCGCAAATAGCATTTGAAAGCCTGCATAACGGCACACGTACAACTAAAAAACCTGACTTTTGCTTTGTAACCAGTTCGTTTAAGTACAAAAGTGATGGTGTAGATAACAGCCTAAGAATGAGTCGCTGTGTTGATCCTGTTAACGAAAAAACCATTAGGCAAAGTATAGAATTTGTTGGCAATACCACCGTTAAATACACCCTTGACGATCCTCAAGTACAATGCACTTTTGAAAAGCAAGCCGATTAAACACAGCGTTTAATTTACAAAGGCAATAGTGCGCTTATTCATAACAGTAAATTTTAGGAATATCGTGCCAGCGAGTCGTGTACTGGGGCGATAAATAATCGCGGTTCATGTGCCAGCGGTTGTTTAATTTACTGCTCGCAAGGCTTAGCATGCCTTTTCCGTACCGGTTATTTATTGTATCTAGGCACTGCATTAATTTTGGGTTATTGGCACTTTGGTTAAATAAATCGCTTTGCTGATACTGCACCGAGGTAAGCTCTAAAGCGCCTACGCCACACTTATAAAACCGAACCCCTGGCTGATAAATAGTATTAAACACCTCAGAGACTGCATTTGCCATTACACAGGTATCGTTAGTGGGGGTTGCAAACTTATACATAAACGACTTTTTACAATAGCGGTCTTCGTGTTTACCGCTTGCGGCAAATATATAAAGTTGTTTTGTTAGTGAGCGCTGCGCCCGTAATTTACTGGCAACCGTAGTAACATGGTTCATAAGGGCGGTTTTTAATGCGCTAGGCTCGTATATTCGCTCACCAAAACTACGAGTAGAATAAATTTCTCGTTTATCTTGGCGTACATCGTCCCAGGTTAAACACGCTACACCGTTAAGCTCACTTACGGTACGCTCTACAACCACGCTAAACGCACGGCGCATTGTTTTAGGACTTTGCTGTGCAAGTTCCCATGCTGTGTTTATGTTCATTATTTTAAGCTTTTTAGCTAGGCGCTTGCCTATACCCCATACATCTTCGCAGCTCATTCTTTGTAAAATGGCTTGGCGGCTTTGCTCGTTATCTATAACGGCTACACCATCAAACCCGCTTAGCTTTTTAGCTGCGTGGTTAGCCGCTTTGGCAAGGGTAGGCGTTGGGCCAAAACCTACGCCTACGGGGAGTTTTGCTTCTCGCCATACGTTGCGCCTTATTACATGGCCGTATTCGTGCCAATTTTTAATCACTGGCGTGTAGCCATTAAAGTGTAAAAACGACTCATCAATACTGTATATGTATTGTGTGTCGCAAAAGCGGCCAATTATGTTCATCATTTTGGCGCTTAAATCGGCATACAGCTCGTAATTGCTTGAGCGTACAACCACGTTGTTTTGCTCAAGCAAATGCTTAACTTTAAAGTAAGGGCCAAATTTAGGTATGTTTAACTGCCTAGCAATAGGGCACACAGCACATACACAGCCATCGTTATTAGTAAGTACAACAACAGGTTTGGATCGAATGGAAGGGTCGAATACTTTTTCGGCACTTGCATAAAATGAAACCGCATCCACTAAGGCGTACATTTTAAAAGCTCTGGAGTGTGCCTATGCATGCGTACAGAAAGTGTTACTACGCCCTCTAACTGAAACTCATCGGCTGGGGTGAGTTGTACCGGCTTATGTAAGGGCGATGCCGACAGCAGCCTTGCATTGGTTTTATCAAGTAACTTACAAACAAACAGGCCATTTAAATTGGCAACAATAACATCGCCATTATCGGCTTGCTCTGCACGGTCTACTACAAGTAGGTCGCCTTCAAAAATACCGACCTCTTGCATAGAGTTACCCGATGCAATGCCAATAAATGTGGCATCTGGGTGTTTTATTAATAGCTCATCAAGAGAAACACCTAGCTCGGTATATTGCGCCGCGGGCGATTCAAACCCACACACACCGGCTTCTATATAAACGGGAATAACAAACATAACACAACCTAAAACGCATATACTGTATAAGTGTACAGTATATGCGTTTTGTATGAGTTATGCCAAGAAATGAAAGACGATCAATCCATGTTTTTGATCATTTGTTGTGCCGTATTTAAAAAGTCTTTGATTTGCTGAGGGTTTAAATTTTTGCACATTTGATCATTTATTTGCTGCTCAGACGCTAATAACTTATCAAACAATGTATTGCCTTGCTCAGTGAGCGACAAAATAAAACAACGTTTGTCGTGCTCGCTTGCTTGCTTATTAATAAGGTTTAACGCAATAAGATCTTTAACTAACCGTGCTATTTGTGCTTTATCGCGCTGTGTTTTAGTAACTATATCGTTAGCTGTGCAGTTACTTGTACCGGCAATTATATGTATACAGCGTACGTGCATAGCGTTAATACCAAGCTCTCCTGCGTTAATGGCCTCGCGGATTGTTACACGGTAATTTTGCATGAGCTCAAACAAGGTATTTGATAAAGGCGTGTTCATAGGATTCTCAATATGGTTGACAATGTCAATTAGTTTGATATAGTTGATTTTATCAACCAATGGGGCGTTGTGCAATGCTTGCTGTAAAAAGCAGTTAACTATTTTGTTACACGAGGTGATTTTAAATGGGTAAACAAGTTCGCAAAGCCAAAGTATTAAGCACAGAGCAAATTACACCGCACTTACAGCGCATTGTTGTAGGCTCAGACGATTTTGCAGATATAACCTGTGCGCACATTGGTAATTATGTAAAAGTGCTTATTCCACAAAATGGCGTTGCCGATTTTAATTTAAAAACGGCATGCATGCGCTCATACACAATACAGCATGTAAATGAGCAAAGCGGCGCACTAACACTCGATTTTGTAATTAATATGCACCAAGGCCCAGCAACTGATTGGGCTAAAACTGCACAAGTAGGAGATGAGCTAGGTATAGCAGGCCCAGGCCCTAAAAAGCTCGATAACTACCAGCATTCACATTATGTATTACTTGGCGATTTAACATCGGTAAACGCTATTAAAGGCTATGTAAAAGCGCTCCCTGTATTTTCAAAAATTGATGCGTTTATACATGCCCCAACAGAGCAAGACATTATTGATTTAGACACCACACGCAACATTAATTGGATAATTACCAATAACGCCGATGAAGCAATGCTCAATGCAATTAAAGCTATTGAGCTAACAGAGCAGCCACCTATTGTGTTTATGGCGCTAGAGGCCGGTTTAATACGTAAAGCTAAAGCCGTGTTTAGTGAGCACTTTAATATACCGCGCTGTAATATAGTGTCATCAGGTTATTGGAAAAAAGGCGTTGATTCTGAAGGTTATAAAAAGCAGCGCCAACAAAATGCTGAGCTTGCTTGAATACCTTAGAGCAAAATAACATATACCTATTTTGCTTTTATGCTTACCCTTAACTTGAATTGATTTAATAGCAGTCCCACTTAAGTGTTTTATGCTGATAATGAACCCATTATTAGTATGCATTTTTAGGAGCTGCTATTTTGTTATCTTCCATTCCTTTTTCGTTATTAGAGCTTGCCCCCATGATCAAAGGGGAAAGCGTTTCTCATACGCTCAATAAAACTTCCAAATACGCCCAGCGCGCTGACCAGTTAGGCTTTAACCGCTTTTGGCTGGCCGAGCACCATAATATGCCCGGTATAATTTGTGCTGCTACTTCAATATTAGTAGGGCATATTGCAGGTAAAACTCAGCGTATACGTGTTGGCTCTGGCGGAATAATGCTACCAAACCATTCACCATTAGTTGTGGCTGAGCAATTTGGTACGCTTGAAAGCTTATACCCCGGGCGAATAGATTTAGGCCTTGGCCGTGCACCCGGTAGTGATCCCGTTACTAGCCGTGCACTTAATAACGATATGAGCCGAGCTGAAAACTTTCCTGGTGAAGTAACAGAGCTACAAACATTATTAGGGCCATACAATGGTATTCACCCAGTACGTGCTATTCCGGGGGAGGATACAAACGTACCACTTTGGTTATTAGGTTCAAGTTTATTTAGCGCTCAGTTGGCCGCGCAAAAAGGACTACCTTATGTATTTGCAGGGCACTTTGCACCGCGTTTTGTACATGATGCAATAGCACTGTATAAACGTGAATTTAAAGCCTCAAACGTACTCGATAAACCCTATGTAATGCTTGCTTTACCGCTGGTGGCAGCAGAAACTGACGAAGAAGCCCAATACTTATCTACCACCTCAAAGCAACGGGTACTTGAACTAATACGTGGTAAAGAGCTGTGGTTAAAGCCACCGGTAGATACCATGGAAGGTTTATGGAGCGAACAAGAGCGCGCCCATGTAGAAAACTTTTTAAGCTTAAGCGTGGTAGGCGGGCACGTAAGTATAAAACACAAGCTAGAAATGATAGCTAAAGAGCTTGAAGTGGATGAGTTTATATTTACAAACGACGTATACGATAGTGAAAAACGCCACCGCGCACTAGAAATTTTAATGGAAATAAAACATTAATTGGTTATTTAGTTAAGCAAGCGTACACCCAAGGCTTGTTAGTATGCAGACATCATCAAAAGTTAGTTGTTTTATACCTATTTTATTAACTTTTAGTGGTGTCTCTATTAAGTTGTTTTCGGTATTTAAATAGTTAGTGTGAAGTGTTGTGCCAATTTTTAGCGGCAACTTTTGCATTTAATACCGTTCTGTTTTTTCAATCAAACTGATTTAAACAATCAATTTTAAGATATCACTTTAATTTTTTATAATGACCGTATAAACAAAAACATCATTAAATTAAAGGCAGGTACACCGTGAATTCTCTAAACACCCCATCAGCTAATTCAGTTACTAAACCAGCGCAGCCAAAAGTTGCTCTGATTGCTGAAGGTGGCGGACAACGAGGGATATTCACAGCTGGTGTACTTGATGCGTGGTTAGAGCAAAACTACGACCCATTTGACTTATTTATTGGCACCTCCGCTGGCTCGCAAAATTTAACTAGCTACTTAGCTCGCCAAAAAGGTTACGCTAAGCGCTTAATTAGAGGGCTTTCGCGCAATAAACGTTTTTTTCAACTAGGTCGCGGCTTAATGGGTAAACACATAGTAGATTTAGACTGGTACTTTGATAAAACCACTGAGGTAAACAGAGTACTCGACTTTAAAACAGCTAAAACTAGTTTAGGCGATCGTGAGCTTTTAATAACCGCGACTAACGCACGCGACAGAAAAGCCTATTACTTATCACCTACCGGTGAAGGCAAACAATGGCGCGATCTGTTAAAAGCATCAAGCGCATTACCGTTTTTATACAAACAAGGCGTTAAACTAACACCGTGGTTAGATACAAAAGCGGCAAACGAAGCACACTTAGCGGCAGAGCAAAGCGAAGAAGACTTTTACCTCGACGGCGGTTTAGCTGCACCATTACCTGTACGCGAAGCATATAACCGTGGCGCACGTAAGATTGTGGTTATAAGAACGGTAGACGCACACTTTCAGGCGCAATCTGCGTGGGTGCAAAAATTAAGAACATTTGCATGTGCATCTGGTTACTGCCCTAAAACACTCGACTACTTAATTCAGCATGAGCAAGCGTATTTAGATGAGCTTAACTTTATTGCTAACCCACCAAGTGATGTAGAGATTATACAAATTTTTGCAGACGAAAAGCTGCACAGTAAATTATTAGGCAGTTCAAACAACGATTTACGTTTTGATCATAAGCTAGGTGTAAAAGCGGGCAGAGAGTATTTAAAAAGCCAAAACGCACGTATCGTAGATTACGCACACAGCTACGCAATGTAGCTGTGTAATAACGCTTCCGCAAAACTAAAGCTACGTTTTTTTTAAACTTATCGATGGCTTTTTATTGCTAATGGCTGCCCCTAATAAAATAAGCGCCAAAGCGATAAATACAGACCAACTAAATGGGGCTTGCGAGGCGAATATTAAAATAAAAGTAGAAAGTACCGGCGTTAAAAAACTTAACGAGGCAAGCACCGAACGGTTACCAAACTTTAAACCGTAATCCCATAAATAAAATGCACCGCCTACTGGGCCTAATCCTAATAAAATAGCGCCTAGCCATTGTGAAACAGATAAATTTATTACGGTTGTTTCAAAATAAAAATGTGCACAAAGGGCAAGCACGGCCACAATAAACGAAAGCCAGCCTATATCATCTATGTGGCTGTTAAATTGCGACATTAAATAAGAATAACTCGACCACAGTACTGCGCAGCAACCTGCAAAAAAATACCCTAAGTAATACTCACTATTTATTGATAGCCCACTGCCATCGGTAATTAAACTAAGTGTGCCTAAAAACCCCAATAAGCCACCCAATATAGCTTTAAATTTACTCCCAGGCGTTGCAACAAATACACCTAATAATAATGGCCAAAGGTACACAATTAAGCTTACTTCTATTAAAGGGCCGTATTTTAAAGCCATAAAATAACAAAAATGAAAACCAAATAAGCCTGTAACACCTATTATAATCTGTTTTCTAGAAAGCGTTGGCGGTGTTAATAGTGGCTGTTTTGTTGCTAAGCGTTTAACTAATAAAATAATAAAAGAGATTGCAAAGCATATAAAAAGTAACTGAAAAGCAGGTAACGCTTTGGTTAAATTACCTAGTAATGCTAAAAGCCCCCACGAAAATATTGCTAAAAAGCCTATGTTTGTTGCCATTAATTACACTCCGTATATACGATTTACTGAGTGTATCAATATGAATCTATAAAAATGTGCTAAAAAGACGGTGTTATTGTTTGCTCTGGCGCAATTTAATCTAAACGCTGCTTGAGATAAATTTATTATTTAACCTGAATTCTGGTTAAGAGATTTAAAAACACTATAAATAATAACGATATTTAAGCCTGTTTCTCTCTAGCTAGAAATTTTTGGTGAAAACAAGGCGAATTTCCTTGCAATAGCTGGTCTATTGCAAGGAAATTCAACGCAGTTAGCGCTAAAAATAGCTGCTTGAGATAGATTTATTATCCAGAACTCAGGTTATTTAGTGTTCAGGTAATCTATATTACAGCTTTGCAAACGCCTTAGGTGGCTGTCCAAAATATAAATTAAACCGGCGGCTAAAAGCAGAGGCATCGTTATAACCAATTCGTTCACCAACTAAAGCAATAGGCAAGTCTGAATGGATTAAAAGGGCGCGAGCATGTTGAATTCGTAACATGGTTAAATATTGCAACGCACTCATAGTGGTACTTTTTTTAAACACAGTTTTAAACTGCGTTACGCTTAAACACGCTATATCGGCTAATTCTTTTAACGTGTACGGGTAAGCTAAATTTTGTTTAACAGTGGTTATTACAGTATCTATTCGCTTATCAATATTGCTATGGTTCACTTGCTCACAAAGTAATAAGTAAAATAAATCAAAGGTTGAATGAGTAAGCGCATCATCACTCACCACTAGCATTTGCTGCTCTATAAACTGTAAATAACTTAATAAGCGGTTATCTATTGAGATTTTAGGGCAAAAAAGATTAATAAGGTTATCAGGGAGCGCATCTAAATCTGCAACAATAAAGCGGGCTGCTTCATCGGCCGTAAAAGCATGAACTACGTTTTGCTCTATCACTATGCAACTGCCGGTACTTACCGTTGTTTTAAACTCATCATTTAATGTTATGTGTATTTCGCAATGTAAGGGTAAAACCAGTTGGTGGTAATTATGCTGGTGGCGCTTTATATCTTGCGAATAATACCGAATTGAAAGCTTATTCATTGCATACTCCATTACCAAATACATAAACAGCGCGTAGGCTTAAGTGCTTCACGTAAAACATGAGCTAAATTAAACCTAAGTAGATGACAGTAAAATACTGGTTTCGCTATTTAAAATACCATCTATTTCGCGCACTTGCCTCAGTACGCCATCAAAGTCACTTAAGTTTCCCGCTTGTATTTCTGCTACTAAATCCCAAGCGCCATTGGTGGTATGTAACTTAGTAAGCTCGGGTATGCCGCGCATGGTTTTTATAACTTGCGAGGTAGATTTACCCACTACTTCTACCATCATAATGGCTCTTACGGCTTCGGTTTCTATGTGTTCGTGCACCCGTACAGTAAAACCTAATATAGCACCCGATGAAACTAATCGGTCTAAACGGTTTTGTACTGTTCCGCGCGATACATTTAATACATCTGCCAATGCCGAAATAGAAGCACGGCCGTCTTTTCTTAATTCGGCTATTAACGCGTTATCTAATGAGTCGTAAATATAAGGGGTCATAAAACGCCTTGGGTTATGTGTTTATTACAAATTACTAAATTTGTAATTTATTGCATAGCAAATTGCTAAAAAATACTATTGTTTGTATAAAGTATTAGCATTTTAACTGACATCTGTAGTCGATAAACTTATTTCAATTAGTTCATATTGTTATTACAGAGGTAGTCATGAGTCACTTTATAGCACAGCCAAAACAAGGCGTTCCATTTGTAAGCGTACAAACAATGGCCAAGCTTATAAATAAAGTAGGAATAGAAAACGTTTTACTTAAACTTACGCAAAGGTTAAAACACGACTTTGCTCGCTGGCACGAATTTGACAAATCACCGCGCTATGCAGCGCATTCTCCTGATGGCGTAATAGAGCTTATGCCCGTAAGCGATGGCAAAATGTTTAGCTGTAAATACGTAAATGGCCATCCAAAAAATACCTTTAAAGAGCTTCAAACGGTAGCGGCTTTTGGTATTTTGTCTGATGTTGATAGCGGCTATCCGGTGATGATCAGCGAAATGTGCCTATTAACAGCATTACGCACAGCAGCAACCTCGGCACTGGTTGCACAGTATTTAGCACCTAAAAACTCAACAACACTTACATTAATTGGTAATGGTGCTCAGTCTGAGTTTCAAGCGTTAGCTTTTAAAGCGGTATTAGGCATTACTCATATTCGTTTATACGATATTGACAAAAACGCGTCGAAAAAAGCATTTAACAATTTAAGTAACTGTGGCCTAAACGTGACTATTTGTAATAGCGCAAAAGAGGCCGTACAAGGCGCGCACATTATTACCACCTGCACAGCCGATAAAAAAAATGCCACTATTTTAACCAGTGATATGATCCCGCTGGGTGTGCATTTAAATGCAATAGGTGGAGATTGCCCAGGAAAAACAGAGCTTGATTCAACATTACTAGAGCGCGCAAATGTGTTTGTAGAGTACGAGCCGCAAACCAGAATAGAGGGCGAAATACAACAAATGAGCGAAAGCTTTGCGGTTACAGAGTTTCATAAAGTAATTAATAAACAATCGCTTGGGCGTACAAGCCAAGATGAGCTAACCATATTTGATGGCGTAGGCTTTGCAAGCGAAGACTTTACTGCCCTTGTATTTATAAAAGACGAACTAATTGCCTCAGGAGAATTTGAACTACTCGATTTAATTACACAACAAGCCGACCCACGTAACTTGTTTTCGGTGCTTAATACAGAGCAAAGCAATAAATCAGTAAGCCAAGAGCAAGTAGCATGAGCATAATAAACCAAGCTCCAACAGCTGTGGTTATGGTGCGTCCGCATCATTTTACGTCTAACCCGCAAACCATGTTAGACAACACATTTCAAAGTACCTGTCATTCACATAATCAAAGCCAGCTCGCCTTTGATGAAGTAACTAATGCAGTTAAATTGCTGCAAAACGAAGGCGTAACAGTTCACCTTTTTGAAGACGAGCACACACATACGCCCGACTCAGTGTTTCCTAATAACTGGTTTTCTACTCACAATAGTGGCGAACTAGTTATGTACCCAATGTACGCAGAAAACAGAAGGCTAGAATATCGTAAAGATATTATTGATTTTTTGACTAATCACTATAAAGTGTTGTCTGTGACTGATTATTCATTTTTATCGAAAGAAAATGCATTTTTAGAAGGCACCGGATCGCTTGTAATTGACCACCAACATAAGCTTGCTTATGCAGTAGAGTCTAAGCGCACTACTAAAACAGTGGTTAATACTGTGTGTGAGCAACTTAAGTTAAAGCCTGTTGTTTTTAACGCGTACGACACACAAGGTACTGCTGTTTATCATACTAATGTATTAATGTGTGTAGCTACAGAGTTTGCCATGATCAGCCTAGATATGGTGCCAAATAGTCAGCACAAACAATTAACTAGCCATTTTATACAAAGCCATTTAGAAGTAATAAACTTATCTAATGCGCAAATAAGTAGCTTTTGCGGTAACGCAATAGAGCTACAAGGTGAAAATGGCCGTATTTTAGCACTCTCACAAACGGCGTTTAATGCACTTACAACCGAGCAAAAAACAGCAATACAAAAAACAGCTAAACTTGTTCCGTTACCTATACCAACCATAGAGTCGGCGGGTGGTTCGGTTAGATGCATGATTGCAGGCATTCACTTGCAAAGTAAATAACCTATCGCTAAGCCCACATTATAAGGCAGTAAAGCTGCCTTTATCTATGGCTAATACGCATAATCAAATGCCGCTTATTCAACTAACTATTGAGTAAAAATATAATAAATATAAAAGGATTAGCCCATGTTCGATACCATAGTTAAAAGTGTAAATGGCCTTTTATGGGGGGAAGGGCAAGTACTCATTTACATACTACTGTTTGCTGGTATTTGGTTTTCGGTACGTTTAAAGGCAATACAAATACTTAAATTTAAACACATGTTTAGCCTGTTAAAAGGCAGCAGTAAGTGTAAAAAAGACGACATATCATCGTTTCAAGCATTATGTACAGGTTTATGTGCTCGCGTAGGTACGGGTAATTTAGCGGGTGTAGCCGTTGCTATATCGCTCGGTGGCAGTGGTGCCATTTTTTGGATGTGGGTAATTGCCATACTCGGCATGGCCACAGGTTTTGCCGAAAGCGTATTAGGCCAGGTATATAAAGTACGCGATAGTAGCGGAGAATTTAGAGGTGGCCCCGCTTATTATATTCAACAAGGTTTAGGCAGCCGTGCCTTTGCTATTGTATTTGCCGCGTGTTTATTTTTAGGTTACGGATTTACCTTTAGTGCAATGCAAACCAATACCATAACTGATGCCCTAAACTATGCGTTTGAAGTATCCACCTTTTATTCAGGCTTAGTAATTACGGTATTAGCAGGCTCAATTATACTTGGCGGCTTTAAAGCCATAGCCCGCTTTGCAGAGCGTGTAGTGCCATTTATGGGCATATTATTTGTAGCAGCTGCCGTCATTATTACAATTATGAACTTACCGCAAGTACCTGCCATGCTTAAAGATGTGTTTTTGTCGGCTTTTGGTTTACAAGAGGCTGGCGCAGGTGCAATGGGTGCAGCCATTAAAAATGGTATTCAACGCGGTTTATATTCTAACGAAGCCGGTGCAGGTAGTGTGCCGCATGCTGCAGCAAGCGCAAGCCCCATTCCTAACCACCCAGTAACACAAGGCTACATACAAATGCTTGGCGTGTTTTTCGACACCATTGTACTTTGTAGTTGTACCGCCGTAGTAATTTTATTAGCCGATGTAGATATAAGCGGCGAAATGGAAGGCATACGTTTAACACAAAGCGCTATGACCGCCCATTTAGCACAAGGCGGTGTTTACTTTGTTGCAGCTGCAATTACCATATTTGCATTTACCTCGGTAGTAGCAAATTATGCTTATGCTGAAAGTAATCTGCATTTATTTAAGCTCGATAACAAAGTAGGGCGCACAATTTATACATTACTTTATTTATCAATGATGCTTTGGGGCGCATCCGCTTCATTAAAAGAAGTGTGGGACTTAGCCGATATAGCATTAGGGTTAATGACAGTGGTTAACGTAATCGCTATTATATTGCTTACACCAACTATTTTGTCTGTTAATCGCGACTACAACACACAAATAGAAAAAGGCATAGAGCCCGAATTTAAAGTAAAAGATGTAAAAGTACAGGGCAAATGCGAAGACGGCATTTGGGATTGATTCCCGAATTTTAAGCAACTTTAATGATAAAAAGCGGTTTTATGGCAACATAAAGCCGTTTTTTATTTTGAATAGATATTCACTTTCAGTTTTAAATAAACAACTAAAATAACCAATAATAAAGGCACAACTTTTTAGATGATCGAGATCCACGCAGGTAAAACCGCAGCAAAAATAATAAACGAACAAGGCTTTAAACCTGAACTTTTCACCTCTTTTTTAGGCGCAAGTGGTGGGCCTAAGTGGTTTACATTATTCGGCTTAGATAAATATATTTTTGGTGAATTTTTTAAAAACCGTACTCAACCACTTAATTTAATTGGCTCATCTGCCGGCGCTTTTCGCTCGGCGTGTTTTGCACAAAACGATCCCGTTGCTGCCATTGAGCGCTTAGCAAAATCGTATTCGCAAACTAGGTACTCAAGTAATAAACCAACACCAAATGAAATAACAATAAAAGCGCGCGCATTACTTGAAGATGTTTTTGGCGATAATGGCGTAACCGAAATTATAAATAACCCCGTATTTAAAGCGCACTTTATTGTCGCAAAATCGAATGGCTTTATTGCCAGCGAAAATAAATTAATACAGCTACTGGGTTTATCAAAAAGTTATATGCTCAACCGCGTAAACCGAAAATTATTAGGCGCGCAGTACGAGCGATTTATTTTTGGCGCGCCAAACAGCAATTTATCAATAACCGACAGTTATAATTTTAAAACACAAAACATACCACTTAGCCAAACTAATTTAAAAGATGCCTTACTCGCATCGGGTTCAATACCACTTGTTATGCAAGGCATAAAAAATATTGCAGGTTCGCCACAAGGCATGTATCGCGATGGCGGAATAATTGACTACCACTTTGATTTAAAAATTAATAATCCCGGCTTAATTTTATATCCGCATTTTAATTCAGAGCCAAAAGCAGGGTGGTTCGATAAAAATTTAAAACGTAAAGTAGCAGCACAAAATTACGATAACGTGGTGATGATCTCACCATCAAAAGAATTTATAGCCGGTTTACCTTACGGAAAGATTCCAGACAGAAACGACTTTACCGATCTCGATGCAGACACACGCATTAAATATTGGAATACCGTTTTTAGTGAAACTGAAAAATTGGCTGAAGCGTTTGACAACTGTTTAAAGTAAATACTTAAACGAAGAATTATTTATAAAAAGGAAAACAAATGAAACGATTGACTATTATTATTTGTATTTTTTATCTTTAACAGCTATAGCAGCTGAACAGAGAGAGAAAGAATATAAAGCTCCTAGTGTTCATAGTCTTCATAGTAGAGATATTGATGAAAAAGTTAGTGACAATATAAGTAGTGATTTAAAAGTAAAAATAATCAAATTAGAAGAACAAAACAAAATACTAAAAAGTTCTTCCAGTGACCTTAGGAATTCTTACTACTGGGCTTTAGGGTTTTCAGCAACATTTTTATTAGTTTTCCTAGGGATAAATCTTTATTCTGCAAATAGAAGATTTGATGATGAAAAGAAGAACTTTGAAACAATGTTAAACAATAAAATAGAAAACGAGGTTTTAACAATAAATAAAATAATTGAAGAACATCATTTGCAAAATATTGGAATAATTAAAAATGAAATACATGAGATAGAAAATAAGAATAATGAATTTAATAAGTTAATTACTGAAAGGCTATTGGAGGTAGATGACTCAACCAAAGCTAAGTATGAAGAATTGAATAAAAAGATATTAGTTAATAATGAAAGTATCAAAACTGAAAGTAACAAACTTGAAGAGTATACTAATAATAAAATTCGGTCCGCAAAAATAGATATCGAATTTATCAATCTTAAAATTAGCGAAATCTTAGACGTTAAACGTAATACTATAGCACAGGCGATTAAGCTCTCTAAATTATGCAATGAGGATAATAAGTTAAATGCTAATAATAACAATGATTGGCTAATAACTAAATGCCTAGATATTATTGATAAAATAACAAAAATCGATGTAGGTTTATCTCATTTCGAGGTCAAAGATATTACAGATCACTTGAACGACCTAAGCAGTAGCCATGGAATATTTGTAAATCGAATTATCGAAAATATAAAATAACATTTTATTTTTTTAAAATACAATTGACACGTGTAATACTTATGAAACAACCCATAAATTACGTTATGTTAAATTGTGTTGTTTATAATAAAGCGAGCGTGATTATACAAACCAGCCCGCTTTTAGGAGAGTAATTAGGGGTTAATTTAGTTCAGAATCTACCCAAAATTTAGTGCCTTTTAATACAGCTTGTAGTGCAAGGCCATTTTCGGTTAAAGAATATACTGTAACTTGATCTGCAATCGCTTCGGCAACTAATGCACCGCCTTTATCTTCGTATTTTGCTGCTGCATCAGCGTTTCCGCCAAATGCCCAACCGTGTTCAATAAATCTATTTACTGCTGCTTGGTTATGAAAAACCATAACAACATTAAAGTCTTTAACACCTAAACCTAGGCCTAAACCGGCTTCGCCCATATTCATGTAAGTTGATTTACCGGTTAGGTTATTTTTTACTACACCATAACCACCACCAAAACTGGCTAAAACAACATTGACGTTTGCGTTATCAAATACAGCGTAACCAGCCGAGTTGGCAATTTGTTTTTTAACATCGGGTTTTTGTGCATATAATTTGTCTAGCGTATTTGATTTCATGCTTTGCACTAAAGAGCGCTTTTCGCTTGGTGAAGCACTGCCCGTTGTAGCACAACCTGTTAGTAAAACACTTAATGTAATTACACTTAAAATAATAAACTTTTTCATAAATTTTCCTTAATAAGACCTAGCAAAACTAAATCAGTAAAAATGTGTAAATAATTAAACTTTCACTATGTCCAATACTAGACAGTATCGGACTTTAAAGTTAAGCTGTAAGTCTATTATTTTATTGAATATTTACACATTATGCTTGTTGCTTTAGTTGATACGTTAAAACAATTAAGATACCAAATTGCTCATCTTGATGACGATACTCTTAAATCAGAATACCCAGAACTTGCATCCTTTATACAGCAAGTTGGCTTGACTGTAACTGAATCAAAGGCCGATCTTAAATTTTTATACCAATTTTTATATGTCTACGGGCGAAAATCAGAAGCAACATATAGTCGTTTTCGAAATGAGCTAGAACGCTTTTATTTATGGTCTTGGCTAATTGCAGAAAAATCAGTGTTCGATCTAAAACGTGAAGATATCGAAGCCTATGTGGATTTTATGGTCGAGCCAGATAAAAAATGGGCATCAACTTCTGTGCAATGGCGCTATAAAGATGAGCAAGGTATTCGCCGATTAAACCAAAATTGGCGCCCTTTCATGCAAAAAGAATCTATTGCAAGCCAGCAAACTTTATCGGCTATGTTTACTGCATTAAACGTGTTTTTTAAATTTGCGATTTTAGAAGAACGTACCTTCGCGAACTTTGTACCTGTAGTTAAAAAAAATAGCCCCTACTTGGTGGTTCAGTCACAAATTCAGATCCCAGACACATTAAGTGACATACAATGGGAGTATGTATTTGGTGTAACACGCGATTTATGCGAACAAAAACCAGATCTTGAGCGTAACTTATTTACCTTAGCTTGCTTAAAAGGGTTATATTTACGAATTTCTGAATTGTCAGAGCGCCCGCAGTGGTCACCTGTTATGTCGCATTTTTGGCAAGATAACGACGGCTTTTGGTTTTTAAGAATAATGGGTAAAGGTAATAAACTGCGAGATGTTACATTAAGTGATGATTTTGTTGAATATTTAAAACGTTACCGATTATACAGAGGGTTACCTGCCCTACCTCGTGTTGATGAGTCAGAACCGTTAGTTCATAAAATTCGTGGCCAAGGTGGAATGACTGTTAGGCAAATAAGACGCTTAGTGCAGCAAAGTTTTGATTTGGCCCAACAATCTTTACTTGATGATGGTTTTAAAGATGATGCAGAACAACTTGAAGCAGCAACTGCGCATTGGTTACGTCACACGGGAGCCACGCATGATGCACAAACACGACCACTAAAACATTTATCGGAAGATTTAGGACACTCTAAAATTGCAACGACCGATCAAATTTACATTCAAACAAATATTAAAGAGCGAGCAAAATCTGGCGTTAAAAGGAAAATTTAATGGAGTATTTAGTAATAGCATTTATTGGTTTATTATTTTTAATTTATTCAATTTCAATTAGGCAATTAGAGCGAACAGAAATTACAGGCCCTATGTTTTTTGTACTTGGTGGCGGCTTACTTGCGTGGTTACTGCCTAATGAAGGACAGGAATTAAAAACAGGAATTGATTTTTTACTGCCTTTAATTGAACTTACTTTAAGTATATTTTTATTTTCGGATGCAGCTAAATCAAAGTTAGGTGTTTTAAAACACAGTTTTCAATATCCTAGTTTATTATTATTTGTAGCCCTACCCTTAACATTATTATTTGGTATAGGTTGTGCTTTATTTTTATTCTCTGATTTATCTTTAATTCAAGCTTCGTTAGTCGCTATTATTTTAACACCTACAGATGCTGCATTGAGTAAAGGTTTGCTAGCAAGTACCAAAGTGCCCGAAAAAATCAGAGAAGGCATAAATACAGAGAGTGGTTTAAATGATGGGTTGTGTGTTCCTGTTTTTTTAATTTTTATGTTGCTTGCAAAAAATCCTGAGTCGGCAATAACTGCTTCTCAAACGTTAGGTGTTTTTAGTAGAGAATTAGGTTTAGCTATTTTAATTGCTATTGCTGCTACTGGTATTTTCATACCGCTGTTAAATTTTGCTATGAAGCGACATTATTTTGCGCAGAACACGAGTCCATTTTTATTATTAGGCTTTGCAATGGCGGTATTTTCGATTGCACAATATTGTCATGCTAGCGGGTTTATTGCTGTTTTTGTTTCAGGATTATTATTTGATCAATTTTCAAAAGTTGAGATTAAAAAAGAGCTAATTGAAGACTCAGAACACATTGCCGATTTCACATCATTAATGATTTGGTGTTTGTTTGGGTTTGTTTGCGCTTACTTAGTCATTCCTAAATTAAGCAGTGAAATTGTAATATATGCATTATTAAGTACAACAATAATTAGGATTTTACCTGTAATGGTGTCATTGCAATTTACTGCACTCACACTAAAAGAGCGTTTTACTTTCGCTTGGTTTGGACCTCGCGGTTTAGCATCGATTGTTTTTACTTTAATGGTTATAGATACACAAATAGAAAATAAATACGACATTGCTACTATCGCTATGACAACTATTTTATTTAGTGTGTTTATTCACGGTATTAGTACAAAGCCAATTGCAGATAGTTTTGCTAAACAATCTAAATAACTTTTATAAAAATTATTGAATTTTTTGCCGAGGTACCAACACGTTTTCCAGCCTCAAAATTGATCACTTAATTAAGTGAATTGGTATTAATAAAAAAGGCGTAACTTATTTTTAAGTTACGCCTTTTTTATTTTTAACTTTTATTAGCTAAGTACCTGTGCGAGTAACTCTATTGGGTGCTTAGGTTTAAATTGTTCAAAGCGTTTAACTTGGCTGCGGCACGAAAACCCGGTCGATAAAAGTTGCTCTGGCTTATTTTTATCTACAATTGGTTTCCAACTCATTTCGTAAAGTGCTCGTGAGTTTTCTTGGTTTTGTGCTTCGTGGCCGTATGTACCTGCCATTCCACAACACCCAGTATTTGTTGTGTTTAGTGTTAAACCAATGTCGGTAAAAATAGTTTTCCAAACACTTGCCGCTTTTGGTAAAGCCGTTGTTTCTGTACAGTGGCTAAGTAGTGTAAATTCTGTATCTTGTTTTTGCTTTGCGCTTAACGATTTGAAAGATTGAGTTTGTAGCCATTCATGTGCAAGTTGTACATGAAAATCACCGCGGTTATTTTCTAAAATTGTATTGTACTCATCGCGATAACACATAACTAACGATGCATCTAAACCAACCAGTGGCGCATTTATATCACTGAGTTTATTTAAAAACTCGGCGGCATTTTTTGCTGTTACTTTAAACTCGTGTAAAAAACCTTTAACGTGCTGTGCTTTACCATTTGGTTTAAAGGGTAATAGCATTGGCTTTTTACCCAGTGCAGTTATAAGCGTTATAAAACTTTGTACTAATTCAGCTTCGTAAAAACTGGTAAACGGGTCTTGCACAATTAGCACATAATTATTTTGCTCTTCACTTGAAAGTGAATTTAATAATTCAAAATTAAACTTATGCGCTTTGGCTACACGTTTATCAAGTGATGGAATACTTAATTGTGGTGTATCGACATAGCCAACCGTTTTTTTAATTAACCCACTTACTAAATTGGTTTTTACAACAGGATTAATTACTCGTGCAAATTTTGACATAAGCGGAGCCGAGGTTTCTATGTTCCCAACTAAATAATCTTTAAGTGGACGCGCGTAATAACTATGGTAATAATTTAAAAAGCGCGCTCTAAATGTTGGCACATCTACTTTTATTGGGCATGAAGTTGTACACGCTTTACATGCTAAACATTCATCCATTGATTCCTTTACTTCGTGAGAAAAATCGTAAACGCCTTTGTTTTTTTCTCGGCTATGGACAAAGCGTTCCCACCAAGTAATAACTTCACCTTTATTAAGTTCTTTTTCTACTCCCAGTAAATCTACATTTTTAGAGTCTTGAAGTCGTAACCATTCGCGCATTAATGTTGCGCGCCCTTTTGGTGAATGCCTACGATCGCCGGTTACTTTATACGACGGACACATAGGTGAGTTTTCGTCGTAATTAAAGCATATTCCGTTACCATTACAGGTCATGGCGTTATTAAAACTGGTTTTTACATCGATAGATATTTGCTTATCGAAGTAGGAACGTTTTTGACTATCTACACTTACAAGTGAGTCATCACTTTCAATGGGTGTACATATTTTACCTGGGTTGATTCTATTATTAGGATCGAACGCCGTTTTAATTTTGCGCAGTTGATTAAATAAATGTTCGCCAAAAAATTCTGGGCCGTACTCGCTGCGATAGCCTTTACCGTGCTCGCCCCACATTAACCCGCCATATTTTGCAGTGAGTTTTACAACGTCATCAGAAATTGTACGCAGTAGTTTTTCTTGATCTGGGTCGCACATATCAAGTGCTGGGCGTACGTGTAAAACGCCAGCATCAACATGGCCAAACATACCATATTGTAAATTATGGCTATCGAGTAGTGCTCTAAATTCTACAATATAATCGGCTAAGTTTTCTGGCGGTACTGCGGTGTCTTCGGCAAAGGCCAGTGGCTTTTGGCTGCCTTTAACATTACCAAGCAAACCAACTGACTTTTTACGCATTGCGTAAATTTTTAAAATATCGCTTTTATCGTTGGTTAACTGATAGCCAATTACACCGTTGGTTTGATTTACTACGCACTGATCTAATAATGTACAAAGTGTGTTTACTTTGTCTTTTATGTCATCGGGTGATACTGCATTAAACTCAACCATGTTGAGCCCTTGCATATTTTTATTTGGTACATCGGTTATTAAGTCCGATACTGAATGCCAAATTATATCTTCGCGCGCTAAATTTAATACTTTGCTGTCGACTGTTTCAACAGAGGTTGCGCGTGCATCTACCAAAAAAGGTGAATGACGAAGTGCAGAATCAAAACTATCGTACTTAATATTTATAAGTGTTTTAAATTCGGCTATGGGAGTTAAGTTTAATTTTGCCTCAGTAACTATACCTAATGAGCCTTCTGAACCGGTAATTAGCCTGCTCATATCAAAAGTTTGTAAGTCATCACTTAGCACATGTTCTAGGTCGTAGCCGGTTAAAAAGCGATTTAAACGCGGGAATTTCTCTAAAATAGCATCGCGATGCGTGATAGAAATATCTAATACTGTTTTGTACAAGCTGCCGATAAGTGAGTCTTGCTCAGCGATAACTTTTGCTTTTTGTATGTCGATTGGCGAGGTAACCATAGGTGTGCCATCAACTAAATAGGTGGTTAAGCCTAAAACATGATTACTGGTTTTACCATAAACTAGTGACCCTTGGCCTGATGCATCGGTGCTGATCATTCCGCCAATAGTGGCACGATTACTAGTAGATAAGTCGGGTGAAAAGAAAAAACCATAGGGTTTTAAAAAGTCGTTTAATTGATCTTTTATTACACCTGTTTGTACTCTTACCCAACCTTCTTCTACGTTAATTTCGAGAATTTCTCGCATATAACGTGATAAATCAACAACAATACCGGGCGTTAGTGACTGCCCGTTAGTACCCGTACCACCTCCGCGAGGGCCAAAAGTAAGCGACAAAAATGGGTCGCGAGATGCGGTTTGCAAAGCGAGTTGAATGTCTTTTTCGGTTTTAGGAAAAATAACACCCTGCGGAATTTGCTGATAAATACTGTTATCGGTAGAGGCAGTTAAACGCGTTGCATAGCTTGCATCGGTGTCTCCGCTAAAACCTTGATTTTTAATAGTACTTAAGTAATTAGCGACAAGTTCGGTCGCTGCATCTTGCTGTGTAATTGTTGCTATCATGACGGCGATAATTTAAGGCATTTGTGTAATTATATCATGGTGATGGCTAATAGAAATTGAAGATTTTACAGTTTGTAACACTCTTTTTATCGTATTTTGAGGTTCTGTATTTATAATCAAGTTAAGCCAATGTGTAGAGGTTTATATGAAAAAATTACTATTACAGATCATAGGTGTTTTGTTTATTTTGCTTGGGTTGTTTTTTGCAATCGTGCCAGGCCCGTCGCTGATATTTTTTATGGCGGGCTTACTGTGCTTTTCTTTTTACTACCCAAAAGCCAGGCATTATTTAAAACTATGCCAAAAAGCCTTAACTAAATCGTGTATTTATTTAGATAAAAAATTAGCACGCTAAATTATGCCACATACAAAAATGCCAGCTATTAAGCTGGCATATTTATTAGTTACTAATAAACGCGATTATTTAGCAAGTTTGTCTGCTAGGTATAACCAAGTTTCTAGTACTGTATCTGGGTTTAGTGAAACAGAATCAATGCCCTGCTCTACTAACCATGCTGCAAAGTCTTCATGATCTGAAGGCCCTTGGCCACAAATACCTACGTATTTACCTTTTTCTTTAGCTGTTTTAATAGCCATTGAAAGTAGCTTTTTAATAGCAGGGTTACGCTCATCAAATAAATGTGCGATTAAACCTGAGTCACGATCTAAACCAAGTGTTAGCTGAGTTAAATCGTTAGAGCCGATAGAAAATCCATCGAACATATCTAAAAATTCATCTGCAAGTAATGCATTTGAAGGAAGCTCACACATCATGATTACTTTAAGACCATTTTCGCCACGTTTAAGGCCATGCTCTTCTAGTAATTCGATTACGCGTTTACCTTCTTCAAGGGTACGTACGAATGGGATCATGATTTCAATGTTGGTCATATCCATGGTGTTTCTTACGCGTTTTATTGCTTCACACTCAAGGGCAAAACAATCACGGAAGTCTTCAGAGATATAACGAGCAGCACCACGAAAACCAATCATTGGGTTTTCTTCTTCTGGTTCGTACTGCTCACCACCGATTAAGTTTGCGTATTCGTTTGATTTAAAATCAGACATACGCACAATTACGCGCTCTGGTGCAAAGGCACAACCCAGTGTAGAAATACCCTCTACTAACTTAGAAATATAAAATTCTACAGGTGATTCGTAGCCGGCAATAATGTCATTAATTTCTGCTTGTAGAGCGGGTGTTTGCGCATCAAAGTTTAAAAGCGCTTTAGGGTGCACACCAATCATGCGGTTAATAACAAATTCAACACGGGCAAGGCCAACACCTGAATGCGGTAAACGTGCAAAGTCGAATGCACGCTCAGGGTTACCCACGTTCATCATAACTTTCATTGGTAGTTCTGGCATGCTATCAACGCGCGATGTTAGTATTTCAAAGTCTAAAATACCTTCGTAGATGTAACCTGTATCGCCTTCGGCACATGATACTGTTACTTCTTGACCCGCTTTGATTAAATCGGTTGCATTACCACAACCAACCACTGCCGGAATACCTAATTCACGTGCAATAATTGCAGCATGACACGTACGACCGCCACGATTTGTAACAATGGCTGCAGCACGCTTCATGATTGGTTCCCAATCTGGGTCGGTCATGTCGGTCACTAAAATGTCACCTTCTTGTACTTGATCCATTTCTTTAATTGAATCGAGTACGCGTACAACACCGCTACCAATTTTGTGACCAATTGCACGGCCTTCAACAATTACGTTGCTAGTACCGTTTAATTGAAAACGTTCCATTACGTTTGCGTCTTCGTTTGAGCGCACGGTTTCTGGACGCGCTTGAACTATATATAGTTTGCCGTCATTACCGTCTTTTGCCCATTCGATGTCCATAGGACGACCGTAATGTTTTTCGATGATTACAGCTTGTTTGGCAAGGTTTTGCACTTCTTCATCTGTAATCGAAAATTTGTTTGAAAGCGCTGGGTCTACATCCACGATGTCTACTTGCTTACCGTGCGCTTTATCTTCTGAGTAAATCATTTGAATGGCTTTAGAACCAATGTTACGACGTACCACTGAAGGTTTGTTTTTCAGTAAGGTTGGTTTATGAACATAAAATTCATCAGGGTTTACTGCGCCCTGTACAACCATTTCACCTAAGCCATAGCTTGATGTAACAAATACAACGTCTTCAAAACCAGACTCTGTATCAATACTAAACATGACGCCTGATGCTGATTTATCTGAGCGTACCATGCGCTGAATACCAGCAGATAACGCTACGCCACGATGATCGTAACCTTGGTGAACGCGATACGATATTGCACGGTCGTTAAATAAAGAAGCAAACACGTGTTTAATAGCGACCATTACTGAGTCGATACCTACTACGTTTAGAAAAGTTTCTTGTTGGCCTGCGAATGATGCATCTGGCATGTCTTCAGCGGTAGCTGATGAACGTACTGCAAAAGAAACATCTGTTGTTGTGTCACCGTGGAGTTGACTATAAGCGTCGCGGATTGCTTTATCTAGGTTAGGTTGGAATGGTGTATCGATTATCCATTGGCGGATATCGGCACCTACTTTGGCAAGTGTATTTACATCATCAACATCGAGTGTATCTAAAATGTCGTGAATTTTTGCTGTGAGTCCTGATTGATCTAAAAACTCGTTAAAAGCGTCGGCTGTAGTGGCAAAACCACCCGGAACCTGTACACCTGCGTTTGCTAGGTTTGAAATCATTTCACCGAGTGAGGCATTTTTACCACCAACACGAGGAACATCTTGCATACCAAGCTCTTGATACCAGAGAACGTATTCTTGCACGGGTCTTTCTCCAAAAAACAAATTGTAGTTGAAACTGTGAGAGTTAAGAAAGAAAACCTTTTATAAAGGTCACCTTCATTCTACACTGGCATTAGTCCTCACGTAAACCGTGAGTAACCCATTTTAGGGATTAAACGTAATAAAAAGGTTAACTATGAGAACTGCTTTTTATATATCAGACGGTACTGCAATCACCTCAGAGGTGTTTGGGCACGCGACTTTGTCGTTATTCCCGGTTGATTTTAATCATAAAACTATTCCTTTTGTTGAAACAGAAGAAAAAGCAAATGAAATTAAAGCGTTAATTAACGCAACTGCTGCAAAAGAAGGTGAGAAGCCATTTGTGTTCTTTACCTTCGTTAATCATAACTTAAGTGAAATTATTAAATCGGCCGATGCTGTTGCTTACGATTTTCTTTCTACTTATAGCGAAAAAATACAAAAAGAGCTTGATGTAGCACCAGTACCAAAAATTCACCGCACGCATTCTATTCACGAAAAAAGCTATGATTTTAGAATTGACGCCGTCAACTACGCACTAATGAATGATGACGGTGGCAATATTAAAAACTTTTCTGAAGCCGATATTATTTTAGTTGGCGTGAGTCGTAGTGGTAAAACACCAACCAGTTTATATTTGGCTTTACAATACGGTATTAAAGCCGCTAATTACCCAATAACAGAAGACGATTTAGAGAGTGAGGGATTACCTAAGTGTTTACTCCCTTACAAACATAAGCTGTTTGGCCTGACTATTGACCCTGAACGTTTAGCTGCAATTAGACATAGGCGTATGGCAAATTCTAAATACGCCTCTATTAGGCAATGCCGAATAGAAGTACGTGAAGTAGAAATGTTATATAAGCGCCATAAAATTTCGTTCTTTAATTCTACCCATCACTCGGTAGAAGAAATATCTGCTAAAATCTTAATTGACAGTAACCTTGAGCGACGTAAGTACTAACAAACTAATTTACTTTTTTGCTAAAAAAAGCCGCAATATGCGGCTTTAATTTTTTATTTATTACTTACGAGCGTCTTTTAATAAATCAGCTACTAAGAAACCAACTTCTAATACTTGGTCAGCATTTAAGCGAGGGTCACATTGTGTTTTGTAACGTTGAGCTAGGTCATCGTCTGATAAACCGTAAGCACCACCTGTACACTCTGTTACGTGCTGACCTGTCATTTCTAAGTGAACACCACCTGCGTATGAACCTTCAGATTTGTGTACTGCAAAGAATTGGCTGATCTCACGCATAATATTATCAAAGCTACGTGTTTTGTAACCAGATGTCGCTTTTTCAGTATTGCCGTGCATTGGATCTGAGCTCCAAATTACTTTACGGCCTTCTTGTTGAACGCGGCGAACTAATGCTGGTAGTTTCTCTGGAAGAACATCAGCACCCATACGTGTAATTAACGTTAAGCGACCCGGGATGTTATCTGGGTTTACTGCATCAATTAAACGAATTAGGTCGTCTGGGTCCATGCCAGGGCCAACTTTAACACCTATTGGGTTTTTAATACCTTTGAAAAACTCAATGTGGGCATGATCTAGCTGGCGTGTGCGCTCACCAATCCAAACAAAGTGTGCTGAACAGTCGTACCAATCACCTGAAAGGTGGTCACGGCGTGTTAGCGCCTCTTCGTAACCTAGTAATAAGGCTTCGTGAGAAGTATATAAATCTGTTTCTTTAAGGCTAGGTGCAATTGTAGAATTAATGCCACACACTTCCATAAATTCAAGTGCATCTTGAATTTTGTCTGCAAGTTGTTGGAATCGCTCTTTTTGCGGATTAGCGGCAACAAACCCCATATTCCAGCGGTTAACCTGGTGTAAGTCCGCTAAGCCACCTTGTGCAAATGCACGTAGTAAGTTTAATGTAGCTGCACTGTTGTGGTAAGCCTTCATTAAACGTTGAGGGTCTGGTATGCGAGCTTCTTCTGTAAATTCAAAGCTATTTACAATATCACCACGATAAGATGGTAATGAAACTCCATCAATTGTTTCTAAATCTGCAGAGCGTGGTTTTGCATATTGGCCAGCCATACGTGCAATTTTAACTACCGGGCATTTACCGCCGTAAGTTAATACAACCGCCATTTGCAGAATGGTTTTAAATGTATCGCGAATATTAGCTGCGTTAAAGTCACTAAACGACTCAGCACAATCACCACCTTGAAGTAAAAATGCACGACCTTCGCACACATCTTCAAGCTGTTTAAATAAGCTTCTTGTTTCTTCAGCAAATACTAATGGCGGAGCGCTTTTTAATTGGCCCTCTACTGACTTTAACTCTTCTTGATCTGGGTATTGTGGTTGCTGCAGTATTGGCAGCTCTCTCCAACTATTTGGGTTCCACGATTGCATGTTCTTTCCTCATTCCTACATTACCTGATAAGAAGAAATTAACGTATGCAGGCACCTAAGTTCAAGGACTAAATTCACTAATTACCAATTATTTAGTTATGAGCTAGGTATATATAAATTTCATAACTTAAATAAGCTATTCTACATGCCATTTTTTTGTTTTTTTTATAATATTTATTCATTTAATAACAATAAGATAAAAGTAAATTGATTATATTTTAAGTATCTTATATTAAATTAAAGACATGCATTATATGTATACAAACAACAAGAGAACACATCATACTAAAATGGCGTGATTTGTAATCTTAGCTTTACGGGTTAAATAATTAAAAAAAGATAACCGGTATGAATGCAGATAAAATTGTGCTATGGGCTTGGTCTGGTAACTCTAATGAATTGGTAATAAAATTACTAATAGTGTTTATGAGTTTTTAGTTTATTTGAAGCTAGCTTATCCACTTAGTCCACTATGCACTCAATTTACAACCCTTAGTGCACTTGCGTTCATCTAACTTGTAATGATTCCAGCAAAGTAAAAACCTCTGTTTAGTTAAGTTCCATAACATTGATATCGTTCATTTTGTCCTCTGAGTCCAAAGCCTCAATCATCCAGAGTATAAATAATTAAAACAGCTCACACTCATGATTTGCAGTTTATTACTTATCACCATAGTAGATTTGTGAGTTAGATTTAATGATATCACAGCTAACCTACAGGCTATTACATTAGCAAATTATATTTAATTAGAGTGTATGAGGTGGTCATATATACAGCTAATAAATAAAGAACACATCATACTTATATCGAAGTGGTATTAATCTCAACATAGTTAAAAAATTTAAAGAAATTAATCAACAAGCAAAAGGTTATATGTGATAATTATAAAAATGTAAGATGTGTTCTTGGTTGCATATGGTTAGTAAAATACAAATAAGAAGTCAGTTTGATTTAATGAATGAGCTAACATTAATGTTAGTAGAAGAGCTAAAAGCTTGTGAATACTCAAAGGCTGAATATTATCAGTTGCCTGATATTAGTAGCGCTGATGAAAACATTGTTCCAGAGTCTATTATCACTAATAGGATTTCAGGTGATTTAGCACATAAATCTATCCTTAATTCATTCACTGATATTTATAAAAAAGATGGTTTAAGTAGTCGTGTTTTAAAGCGCCACCCTGGTTTACTAGTAATTAAAAATGCAAATAAAGAAGCGCTTAATAATCGAATAGCTCAGGTGAATAAGGCTAAGGCTGATTTTAAAGCTTTTATTGTCGCAATAGATAATAACGATGCTCGTTTTGAAGCAGTACACAATGCAATGCCTAATTTAATTACTTTAGCTGCCTACAGAAAAATACATTCTGAGAGTGATTCGCCTTTTTCAGTACGTTTTACGTGGATGCATAAGCACGCAACAAAAACACTCACCAAAAAAATGGCTTTAGAGATGCTTGATAAATCGGCCGGTTACAGAAACCCCAGAATGATTGATCAACAAAAATGGCAATCATTAGTTGCACAAGAACAAATGCGTGTAGCTAGTTTAGGTGAAAAAGAAAAATTAAGGATTAGACGCCCTACCCGTGTAAGCCCTCAAGTAAATGTTAGATACACAGCTCAAAATCGTTACCACGTTAGTGCTGCATTACCCTTTATTTTGATAAACCCAGAACCAGATGTAAAGCTTGGTATTTTACCTGATTATCAAAAGCCAGATGCTCACCCACGTAAGCGAGAGTATGATTTTTTAGTCGATAGGTTATATTTAGAGCAAGTAGACAAATAATGATTATGTTAAAAAGGCCACTATATGTGGCCTTTTTAGCTAGGTGTTTAATTGTTTAAAATAATGCTTTTTATTTTTCTACTATTTCTTCAATTTTATCTTCATCAATTAAAACTGCATTCTCAACGATACGTTTACCGCCTTGAATTTCTATGCGTTTATTGTGTTTGTTTAATGTAAGTATCTCATCGCAAAACTGATCTGATGGATGCATTTCATATGTGTAGTCGATAATATTTCCGGTTTTGTCATCTTTTACATTTGTTATGCTGTATTCAGATATAGCCCCTTTCTCGATCAAATCTTTCATTGTTGTAGTCATGTCGCGACGTAATGCTTTTAATTTATTCTCAGTAATGTCGTCGGTAGAATAAATAGAGCCATACTTTTCCATAATAGAAAGTAATCTAAAATGATACGTTTTACCTGGCGCCGCATACCGCCAAAGATGATACAAACGCAACATCATCCAACGTGATAATCCGCGTTTTAATTCTTGCGCACTATTAAAGTAATATCCTTTGTATTCAAGGTTATCAATCATGTTATGAACAAATGCATTTAAACATGCAACGCATTTAACATTACCACCTTGACCTTTTTTACCACTAAAGTGTAGCGACGATAAAAAGTTCATATTTGACTCATAAAAAGAGTCGTCAATGTCTGAATTTTTAGTGTCGGTCGCGGAATATTTAAATGAAAGTTTAGAACCTTGAAGTGCTTCTAATGATTCTTTGATTGCTGGATAAGGCATTGACTGCCCTACCGCTTTAAGCTCCTGTGCCAATTCGTTCATAGAAAAAACGACCGCATATTGAATACCGGACTTAAAATTAATTTTTACTATTTTGCCTTTAGAGGCTAAACGAATAAGTGCACGCTCTACTTTTTCTTCTCTATCTGATGGCCAAACTAAGTATTCAACGTCTTCGCCATCTTTGCGTGTACTGACAACAGCGGGAGTTATTTTTATTTCGCCATCATATAAAATACCATCTACTTTTTCAGATATTTTACGCGTTATTATCGTTTTTTTAGGAGCTTCTTCTAGTGGCAATTTTTTATGGCCAGAACGTACAAAGCGACCCCACAAATCATAATGATTAAATGTGTTAGAGTAAGCACGTAATCCATGAGCTGCATTTTCGATTGAAATTCGCACATCTTTATTATCTGTAAACAGTGCTAAACTTTCATTATCGATTGCACTTTCCACCCCGTGGATTTGGCCCCTTAGTGTATCGGGCAAGTTATCTACCGAGATGTTGACCTTTCGGCTCATTGTTCTAATTTCCATTTTTATTGTGACAGCTAATAACAACACATAAAACGACAAAAGTTAAATGTTTAAGTTAGTATAAAAGTGATCTAAGTTTAAATAAAACGTTCAGATCAATATTTTACTAAGGTTAATGTATTTATCATGATTTTAGATCACTATTCTACTAACCTTACACTTACAAATCTAATTTTTACTAACTCAGGCGTTATTTTGTCCATCAGATTTGTTCTTTTTGTAAATTTAGCACGACAAACTAACCTTAAATTTTTCATCCCTGTGGATAAAGGCTTATTGAGTTAGCATAGATCTGATCTGTACTTACTACAGATCAGATCTATACCAATTAAAGCCACGTTTTAAAGCACAGCCTAGTGCATAACTTCATAATTTACTTAGTTAAAAGTTGATCTGCCAAGCTGTTTTTGTTCATAACTAATGGAGTAACTTGTGTATAACTCTATATTTAAAATATAGCTTAGTAAAAAGGTGATCCAAGGGTAGATAAAGATCTGATCTTAACCAAGTATAAAGCTGATCTGCTTTTTTTAGTATTATTATTAAAAATCATATAGTTATGTATTGATTATACACCCTTAACCTTTATTACCTTATATATTTAACCACCTTTAAACTTCTTTATTTATACTAAGCGATATTAAAGGTGTAAAAATATTTTTGAATGTCTTGTTATTAAAATGCATGTCGCCTTAAATAGTTGTTTACAGCTATTTGAATGGACATTATACTTAAAGCCTAACTTTGAGGAAGAAAGTATGTCAATCAATAACAACGCGCTAAGTACCTACCGGCTTTTAAAAGCAACCGCTGAAGTTGCTGAAAAATCTCTAGAAGGACGTATTCAACATTACCGCGCTCATCTTAAATCAGAAGAAAAAGAATTAAGAACTTACACTCAAAAAGCAGCAGCTGATTTACTTGGTTGCAATAATCGTACTCTAAAAAGACGACATGATAACGGTGATTTTGACGATCTTAATATAAAACGCGGTGCTAATGGGCATTATGCTTACACGTTAGTAAATATTTTTGCTATGGCTGATATTATGGATATTAAGCCGGATCACCGTACTGATGACGATAAATTACAAGTTATAGTAATTAACTCGCTTAAAGGTGGTTGTGGTAAAACAACGAGCATGGTTAATATTGCAGCTGCTTTAGCAACTACAAATATTAAACGTTACCGTATTGGTATAATTGATTTAGATCCACAAGGTTCATCTTCAAGCTTCTTTCCTTCAAGCGAGCACGATCCAATTACTGTTGGCGATTTAATGCGTGATTGTATTGATTTAGACGAAGGTGAAACTTGGCCAGAGTTTGTTTCTAATTCATTTTTACCAACCCATATTCCTAATATTCGTGTTTTACCATCAGGTATGGACGATTTTTATTTTGAACATGAAACTGCTACTTTACTCAAAGACACCTCTAATTATGAGCAAACTCGGCATTATCATAAGTTGCTTGAAAAAGTAATTGACCCGGTTAAAGATGAGTTTGACATTATATTAATTGATACAGCCCCAACCCTTAACTTTATGTTTTATAACGCTTTAATGGCATCTACAGCTATGCTTATACCGGTTCATCCAGAAGCTGTTGATTTTGATGCTAATAATAAATATTTAAAACGATTAGGCGAGATTTATCATACTGTTGCAGCCCTTGGGCATGATGGTTGGGACTTTATGCAGTTTTTAGTGACCAACTATGTAAAAGGTAACCATTCTCAACGCGATATAGTCAAAGATGTTCGTAGCGCTTTTGGCCGCCAAGTAATGAGTTATCCAATTAATCATAGCTCTGCAATTACCGCTAGTTCATCGTCTTTTAATACAATTTTTGATCAAAAAGCCTCTGATAGCTTAGCAAGCAGAGAGTCACTAATGCGTGCACAAGAAAATATCAAAGACGTAGTAGATGAACTTGAAATGTTAATTCGATCAAATTGGCAGTCTACTCAATCATCACTCAATACCCCTAAGTAAGGATGTTAAACAAAAATGGCTAAAAAACGTAAAAACGACACCCGCTTAGATCCATTTGCAACAGCTGTAGGTAACAGCAGTCTTGATGCACTTTTAGAGCAAGCCAGCGCTGGCGATGTAATTAGAATGCCTGCTCCAAGTGATCCTACGCGCGACATTACCCTAGTTTGTAAAGTGATCCCACACAGCGATATTGAATCAAGTACTCAGGTTTATGGGAAAAACCGTCGTGTTCAAGCGCTGCTTAACGAAAAGTCGGTATCTGATATATTACCTGCTATTCGCGAAGATGGTCGTAACCAGCACCCAGCGCTCTTATGGGAGCAAAATGATACAAGCTTAGTACTTGCTGGCTCACGTAGACGTAAGGCTTGTATTTTAGGTAACGCCGATTACTTAGTGCTTAGCTCTACTGATTTTACAGATCAAGATGCTAAAATTTTAGCAGTATCATCCGATCAATATATTGCGCCTAGTTTATGGGAACTTGGCCAAGCTTATCAGCAAACTAAAAATGAATTAATTGAGCAAGGTAAAAAAGGCTCGTACCGTGAAATAGCCACTATTGAAGGTGTTTCACACACAGCTATTGCTGATGCGGTAAAAGCATATGAGCAAATTCCTGCTGATGTTATCTCACTTTATCCTACGGCCAATCATGTAGGTCGTGAAGTAGCTAAAAAGCTGGTGATTGCAAAGGAGAGAGACGAAGCTGCGTTTAACCAGCTTGTTAATGCACTTGCTAACGATGAAGAACTTAATGCTATTACAAGCGACGACAAGCGTGCTATGGCTATAACTAAGCGTTTAACTGTAGAGCCAGAAGTTGCTGCAAAACGTGAAACAGTCCTTGAAAACAAATTTATATCAGTACAGCGTAATCTTAAAAGCGGTGACGTTTCTATTAAAATAGACAACAAAGTTATGACTGATAAGCGTTTAGAGCAGCTTACAAAGCTTTTAGGTGCTTTTAATTAGTTAGTATAATTATGATCTGCCAGCGTTATTTAGTTAGTTAAATAGCGATCTGGCAGATAATTAAGTTGGTAAAAATCTGATCTTCTTGCCAATCTATAGTCTCAAAAATCCCTACATATCTCCGTAGATCAATTTTTTACTAACTTAATTGTTATTTTATAGCATCAAACACGGTTAAATCTCTACGTTAGTAAAATTATGATCTGTAATGCCCCTTTTTGTTATCAACTTGTATACAAGTTGTGAGCTTGCTGTGTTTTAAATTTTAGTTAGTAAAAACTTTTACCTGTATTTAGCTATAAACCGATTTTTTACTAACCTATCAGCTCCAACCAGTTTATATTGCGTTAATATTGCTTTAGCTCAATGCACATAAGGCATATACTGGCAGAATTATTTTTAAAATTTAATGCTTAGAGTGACATGTCTGCTAACTTATCAAAAAATGATTTAATGGCTATTTTTGAAGAAATTAAAAATGAGCAGGCAACTCAGTTTCCTCTGTCTGAACGCTTTATTAAAAAGCTTTTTCGCGAAAGTGTTCTAGATAAAGGCAAAGAGTATTATAAAAATGGTCAAATTAGCTGGCTTGAACATACACCAGACTTTTCTGTTGTAGATTCCACGGTACAAGGCGATAACGGATCATCATTTAATCAACGTATTGAGATCAGTAAAGTACCAACTGGTTATTCTGTAGACACTCATTGTACGTGTAACGCAAAAACCAAGTGTCGCCATTTAGCTGCTATTTTATTTAAATTAAAAATAGAACATTCTGGTGAATACGGAGAAGACTACTTTATAAATGATTGGTTTAGTGAGCTAAAATCACTTAAAAGCAACGATAATAAAGCACCATCACAAGTACTTTTATTTGTTTTAGATATTGAGAATAACAAAGTATTTTTAACACCTAAAATAGCAAATTATGAAAACAAAAAAAATTACACCCTAGGAAGAAACCTTACCGAGCAACAGCTAAATAGTTTTGTTACTCCAAACGATTTACTCGAAAGCGACTTTAGATTATTTAGTTGGATCCGCTCACAAAATGCTGTCGGAAATATTGAGCTTAAGGGCCAATGGGGCTTTAGTGCTTTACAGCAGTTAATAGCAACAGAACGTTTGTTTTTTCAACGCTCTCGTGTGCCTATAAAGGCTCAGACTGGTCAAGCATTGAGTTTTAATTGGGAACAAAATAAAGACCTTTCGCAATTAGTTATTAAGCTTGAGCAAAGCCAAAATTGGGCCTTGTTAAAAACTACGCCTCCTACATATATAGACTTAGACCATTTAAAAGCTGGGCGCATTCGTACTCCATTAAGTGGTGACGAAATTGCTCACTTACAAACTATGCCAGCCCTGCACGATGCTAATTTTGATCGTATTTATAAGCAACTAGCTGATAATTTTGGTATAGGTGTTATTCCACACCCAACTAATTTACAGCCTAGCTTACCTAAACTTTCTAGTAATGCAGTGTTAAAAATAACAATGAGTGAGCGTGGTTTATCGCTTTCATTATTATTTAAGTATAAAAATAAAAACTATTTAGCAGGCGCTGCCCCTGCTAATACAATAAATAGTGCTTTTGAAAATACAGTTACTAATGAGCTTACCAATCTCGGTTTTGAATTTTGTAAAGGGGGTTTACAAAGTGAATTTGTATTTACAAAACAATCTCATATTCATTTGCACTGGCTTACATTTGAAGTGTTTCCTAGTTTTAAAGAGCGAGGCTGGCAAGTTAGTGTAAGTAAAGTTAGTAGTCCTAATCCTCAATCGGAAGTTAGTTTGCATGTTCATCGTGCTGCAGGGCATCAAATGCACTGTAAAGTTTTGCTAGGTGAAGCAAAAGCAGCGCCTCTTTTTAGCGATGCTGATCCGCTATATCAATCATTAAATCGACAAAGTGAATTATTTTATTACTACCCAGTAGGCCGTCAATTTGGGGTAATAAATAAATTAGCAATTAACTTAATTAACGAATTTAAAGAACGTTTTGAATTTGTAAAAACGCGAGATGAATTTAATATACCACTATCGTACTTACCTGAACTGGTAAAACAAACAGCTATAAATGTAGAGTTACACGACGATTCTTTAGAGCGATATCTACTAGAGCTAAATAGCACCGACCACGCTATGCCTACGGTTGCATTACATGGATTAAACGACTCCGTTACTCTTAGGGAGTATCAGCAACAAGGCGTTGATTGGCTTAGTTTTTTAAAGCGCCACCAGTTAGGTGGGATCTTAGCCGACGACATGGGTCTTGGAAAAACACTTCAGGTAATTGCCTTTTTAGCGAGCACTTTTAATCGCCCGCAAGCTGGGCCTACACTTATAGTGTGCCCTACAAGCTTAGTCAGTAATTGGCAAAACGAAATTACTAAATTCGCTAAAAGTTTAAAAGTAACGACTATTTTTGGTGCTCAGCGAAATGAGCCATTACAGCACTTAGCTCAAGCGCAATGTATTCTTACAACTTATCCGCTTTTAAAGCGCGATATAGCGTATTATTCACCGCTTTATTTTGAAAATATCATCCTCGATGAAGCCCAGTACATTAAAAACGATACCGCGCAGGTTTCGCGTTTAGTTAAACGCCTAAATGCCGACTTTAAATTATGTTTAAGCGGTACTCCAATTGAAAATAACTTACTTGAACTTAAGTCATTACTCGATTTTGCTATGCCGTCACTACTTGGCTCGCAGGCTCATTTTAAACAACATTTCCAAACGCCTATTGAGCGTGAAGCCGATATGGAACGTGCAGAGCAGTTAAAAGCGCTAATTATGCCCTTTATAATGCGCCGTACTAAAGCCCAAGTTGCTCAAGAACTACCAGAAAAAACAGAGCTAACGAAAGAGTTTGAGTTTGAGCCTAAGCAAAAAGAAATGTATCAAGGCATCACACGCTCATTGGAAGAAAAGCTTATAGACTTATTTGCAGAGCAAGGCGTGCAAAAAAGTAAGTTGGCTTTTTTAGAAGCGCTATTAAAGTTAAGGCAAATTTGTTGCCACCCAAAATTAATAGACCCAGAAACCCAAGCTGGATCAGCAAAGCTTGAGTGGCTCGCAACACATTTACCGCTTATGTTAAGTCTTGGTCGTAAAGTCATTATTTTTAGCCAGTTTACATCGGCACTTGATTTAATAGCCAAACGCCTTGAAGAAATACACATTAATTTTAGTATGCTAACAGGGCAAACTCGTCATCGCGATAAAGTAATAGATGAGTTTACAACTGGCAACACATCAGTGTTTTTAATTAGTTTAAAAGCCGGTGGCACGGGCTTAAATTTAACGCAAGCCGATACTGTTATTCACTTTGATCCGTGGTGGAACCCCGCTGTAGAAAAGCAAGCCACCGACAGGGCATATCGCATAGGCCAAACTAATCCGGTATTTGTGTATAAATTAATAATGAGCAATTCAATTGAGCAAAAAGTATTTAAAATGCAGCAAGACAAGCAAGCGCTCGTAGATGCTTTATTTACCGAAAAATCGATGAGTTTTACACAATTTGATGAGCAACAAATGTTATCACTCATTAAAAATTAAATTTTAATGAACTTAATTAAAAAATAGGCGTCTATTAATATGCTTGTTGATTAATTGCAGTTAATACAGGCATTATGTTGATTCCCCTTATTTAGTTACTAACTTTAGTAACCACTGAGCCAGCACTTTTTAGCTGGCTTTTTTATGCCTGTAATTTATATCAACCCAAAAAATTCTTAATCATTTGCGTTGCTAAACGTGTCGCTACCTGCACCAAAAAACTCTCATTTAAGAATTAATGTAGAAGGTAGAGCTGCCGAGAACAACCAAATATCGAATTTTTGCTTAGCTTACCAACACGTTTTTCCAGCTTCAAAACAGACTTTTTAGTTAAGTAAATTGGTATTAATTTTTTATTTTAAATATTTCTCATTATTTTCTGAACTTAATTAAAAGTTAGGCGTCTACTATTATGCTTGTTGATTAATTGCAGTTAATACAAGTTTTCATGTTGATTTCCCCCTATTTAGTTACTAATTTTAGTAACCACTAAGCCAGCGCCTTTTAGCTGGCTTTTTTATGCCTAAAATTTGCCTTAATTATTATATTTAAATTTTTTAATGATTATTTTGAACTTAATCAAATGTCGGGCGTCTACTTTTATGCTTGTTGATTAATTGCAGTTAATACAAGTTTTCATGTTGATTTCCCCTATTTAGTTACTAATTTTAGTAACCACTAAGCCAGCGCCTTTTAGCTGGCTTTTTTATGCCTAACATTTTTCTTAATTATTATATTTAAATTTTTTAATGATTATTTTGAACTTAATCTAACATTGGGCGTCTACTATTATGCTTGTTGATTAATTGCAGTTAACTCAAGCATCATGTTGATTACCCTGATTGGTTACTAAATTTAGTAATGATTGAGCCAGCCCATTTTGAGCTGGCTTTTTTTATGCCTAAAATAAATATTTTGAATAGTTTTTTGGTTTACACGGTCTACTGTTATACCTGCTGAACAACAGCAGTAGATTATTTTCCCTTTGATTACTTTATTATGTAATGTCGAGCCAGCTTACTTCTAGTTGGCTCATTTTTATTTAAATTAAAGCTTTAGTTACTTCCCCTACCCCGCACCAATGTTATTCGTTATGATGGCATGTCACTAAATTTTATAAGTTTATTTTATGTTTACCCAATTACTCACTCATATCGACTGGTTAAGTCTGGGCGCTGGCGTTACCGCAGGCGCAGTACTTTATAGTGTTGTAGCTGCCCAGCTTCGTAAAAAATTAAATCAACAAATTAGCGAGCAGCAACAGCAACTTTCATTGTTACAAAATCAGTTTGATAATAAAGAGCTGCAATACAATACCTTATTAGAAGATCATGAATTACTAGAGCACACCCATCAGGAGCAACGCGACGAAGCGCAGCATTTTAAAACCCGCTTTAGCGAGCAAGAAAAACAAAGCGTTCAATACAACCATTTTTGGCGTAAAGCCGAAGGCGAGCTAACCGCTTTGCGAGAGCAATTTAACCAGCGCGATATTGAGCTTAATAATATGCGCACTACGCTTGAACAAAAGCAGCAAAACTTTACCGAACAACTTGCACAAATAGAGCAAAGTAAAAATGTGCTTAAAAAAGAGTTTGAAAATCTAGCTAACAAAATCTTAGAAGAAAAATCGCAAAGTTTTAAAACCCTAAACCAAGAAAGCATTGAGCAACTATTAAAACCAGTACAAGGCGAGCTAAAAGGCTTTAGAGATAAAATGGAATCTATTCACGTTGAAGATTTAAAACAACGTGCTGCTCTTAAAACAGAGCTACTGCATTTACAAGCTAAAAGCCAAGCTATTACAGAACAAGCCGATAAGCTCAGTAATGCACTACAGGGACAAAAAAAGACTCAAGGTAATTGGGGCGAACTGATGCTCGAAAACGTACTCGACAGCGCAGGCCTGCGTGCAGGCAGTGACTACAAACGCGAAGTATCGTTTAACACAGAAGATGGCCGACTGCGCCCTGATGTAGTTGTGTACTTACCACAGGGCCGCCACTTGGTGATTGATGCTAAAACATCGCTAAATGCTTACACCCGTTACGTGAACGCCGAAAACGAACTAGAGGCTAGTCAAGCAATTAAAGAGCATGTAAATGCCGTTACAGCGCGCATTAATGAGCTTGCAAGTAAATCGTACGATCGCCTCCCTGGTATAAACTCGCCTGAAGTGGTTATTATGTTTGTGCCTATAGAGTCAGCATTTGTAGAGGCGCTTAAATACCAAAGTGATATATATCAGCAAGCTATCGAAAAAAATATTTTAGTTGCTACACCAACAACTTTACTTACCAGCTTAAATATTGTTAAACAGCTGTGGCGCTTTGAAGAGCAAACTAAATACTCTAAAGAGCTGGCGAATCGTGCAGAGCGCTTTTACAACAAGCTCAATGGCTTTTTAACAAGTATGGAAGGTGTTGGTAAACAACTCGACCGCGCAAAAGAAAGCTACGACAAAGCGTTCTCTCAGTTATACCGTGGTAAAGGTAACTTAATTAAACAAGCTTCTGAATTTAAAGAGCTAGGTGTATCGGTCCAAAAAGAGTTACCAAACGAAAGCGTAGAAAAAGCCCAGTTAGAGCTTGATTAGGCTTAGTATACAGTAGCTTTTTATTTATAAATTAAAGGAGGGTTAATGATTTTCCCGTTACTGAGTTCACAAAGGTTAACGTTAACCCCTATTAATTATGAGGATAGAGACGCTATTTTTGCTCTTTTTTCAGACCAACAAGTTACTCAATACTATGATCTGGAGCCCTTAACCCAAATTTCCCAAGCTGATAAGTTAATCGCTTTATTCAATACCCGGTATAAAAATGGTGAAGGGATCCGCTGGGCAATTCGTTTAAAAAGTACTGATGAGTTAATGGGTACTTGTGGTTTTAATAGTTGGTCAGTACTAATGAAGTACGCATTCATTGGTTACGACCTAAAAAGCCTGTATTGGGGCAAAGGCTATGCTTTTGAGGCTATTCATATGATTATAAAAGCTGCCTTTGATGGACTGCTAAGGTGCGGTGCTTTAAATCGAATACAGGCTGATACAGTGCTCGGAAATAAATCTTCAGAAGCTTTGTTATTAAAGCTGGGCTTTTTTGAGGAAGGTTTAAGACGCCAAAGCGGCTTTTGGAAAAATCGTTTTCACGATTTAAAGTGTTTTGGTTTGTTAAAGTCAGACTTTAATAAATAATTTTATTAATCGTTTATCGAAAATATAGAGAATATTGCACCTGAATTAACATAGTCCCACCCCACATCTTTAGCTATGTAATTTATCAATAAATTAAAACTAATAGTGCTGATGTTTTTCATCAGCTCATCAAATTTTCAATAAAAAGCTTCATATTGACGAGTTTTCATTCTGCTCTAATTATTTACAGCCGCCTACACCACATAAACAAAGATGTTTAGATTTTAATTTTGATAAATCACACAAGGTCACTTTGTCCAGTAATCTATACGTTGTATTAAATGTAACAACTTTTTTGTTGTCAAAAGTAGTATTAACATTTGCACCACTATGGAAGTGTCACGCTTATTCAAACAATTAGCACGCACCACTGTGTACCCTTTATAAAACTATACTAGCGAGATAAACAATCGAACTCTTTTGTTAATTAACTTATATGTTCAGCATCAGTTAACTTAACTCATCTTGTTGATATTATTGTGTTTTATAACTTGCGTATTGTTGAATAAGTCTGAAAATTATACTAGCGTATAAAGTAGATATTTAACGTTACTCAAGGAGAAAGGTTACATGGTATCTCGCAGAAGCTTTATTAAAGCAGGTGCAGCTTTAGGTATAGGATCTATTTTTAGTGCTTCAGCACTTGCTGAGCAACTAAAGGTAAAAATGTCTCAAGGGCAGCTTATGCCAACTAAAGGGCCAATCGATAAAAGTGCAGCCTTGCCTACCAATGATGTTACAAACGCTAAACACTATCGCCCTGAAGCTAGAATGGGGTTAGGCGGTCTAGCCGCTGGTAATGGCTTTAACACCATATCTAGCGATGCAGAAATTCTAACAATGTTAAATGCTGCGTGGGACACAGGTATACGGCATTACGATACTTCCCCTTTTTATGGCTTAAGCTTAAGTGAAAGACGCTTTGGGGATTTATTACGCAATAAAAAACGCGAAGACTTTGTATTATCCTCCAAGGTAGGCCGCTTACTTACACCTTCCGCTGAGCCTTTAGAAAATAGCTGGCACTGGGCCGATCATTCACCGTTTCATTATAAGTATGATTATTCAGCCTCGGGCACACGTCGTTCAATTGAGGATACTCTACAAAGAATTGGCGTGGCGTCGCTTGATATTGTTTATATTCACGATTTATCGCCTCAAAATAGTGATATGGGCGACGATTGGCTTAAATACTTTGATCAAGCAGCCAAAGGCGCAATTCCTGAGCTTACAAAAATGCGCGACGAGGGAATAATTAAAGGTTGGGGCTTTGGTGTTAATACACCGCATGCCGTTTACAAAGCGCTTGATATGTCAGATCCCGATATTTGTTTATTAGCCCTGCAGTACTCTATTTTAGATCACAAAGAAGCACTTAATAAAACCTTCCCTATGCTTGATAAGCGAGGGATCTCTGCCGTTATTGGTGCGCCACTCAATGGTGGTTTTTTAACTGGGCGAAACCGCTTTAATTACTCACCTAAAATTCCTGCGCCTATGCAGCAAAAGTATAATGCAATTAGTGAAGTTGCTACTAAACATGGCATCGACATTAAAACAGCTGCGCTGCAATTTGCAGAAGCGCCATCCACTGTGGCCTCAATAGTGCCAGGTGCGCGTACTGCCGATCAAATTAATGCAAATGTTGCGTCAATGAAGGTAACCATTCCAGATGCGTTTTGGAGTGAGTTAAAAGCTAAAAACCTCATCGAGCAAAATGCACCTGTATAAGTACTAACTCAGAGGTGTGCTTTTAATTAAGCACACCCTTTTAAGCTACATTCGACATTGAATGTGCTGATTATTTATTACCTGCATACGCCCAGTTAACGCACTCTTGCGCTAAAATAGCGATGGTATTTAAACAGGTATCAGGCGATTGCTTAGCTTGTGTGGCTAATATCAGTGGCAGTTTTCAGCAGCTTTTTAAGGTAGTTAATAACGTAGGGTCTTCTATTACTATACGGGCACAAATGTCGCCGGGTACAATTAATACATCGGGCTGTAATGAGTCAGTAAAGTGATAATCGGGACTAACACGCAACCCGTGCTCACCGGAGGAAGTCATAGAGTTTAGCGATATTAATTTGGGTTTGTCACATAACCCCTTTTCTGCCAGCAAGCCTATTAGTTACCATAAACCAACTAAATCCAGCTCTTCAACTTTGTCATAAATTAAAAAATATATTTTCATACTATGTTCCTTAGTCTTTTAATTTTTATAGCTTTTAAATAATTTGCCTAACAGGGCTTTCATATAACTGAGCAAATTTTTTTATTTAAGCTACGGAGCCACATTTTTATGCGTTTATTACATTACTACTTAGGTAAACTACATTAATTTGAGCAAGTGTTCAAAGTAAGTTAAGCTCAGAGCGACTAATCTACAAGTAATTTAAATTTATTGGGAGTAAACATGGCAACCACACTTGCATTTGACGTATACGGCACGCTTATAAACACTCACGGCGTATTGTCATTACTTGAAGATATGATTGGCGATAACGCGCAAAAATTTTCAAATACATGGCGTGAAAAACAGTTGGAGTACTCCTTTAGGCGCGGGTTGATGCAAAACTATATACCGTTTTCGTTATGTACTAAACATGCCCTCGATTACGCGTGTTTAGCGCATAAAACGCAGCTGAGTGACGATCAAAAGCAGCAATTGCTTGAGCAATATAAAATTTTACCCGCCTTTGACGATGTTAAAAAAGGCCTTGAGCAACTTAAAGCGCAAAATTACCGATTGTTTGCATTTTCAAACGGCGCTGCTGATGCGGTAAATAAATTGCTCGAAACCGCAGGTATTAGTGAGCTTTTTGAAGGCGTTATAAGCGCCGACGATATGAAAACATTTAAACCAAACCCAGGTGTTTATAGCCATTTTTTACGCGAAACCAATTCAATGGGTGCAAACACGTGGCTTATTTCGAGTAACCCGTTTGATATAACCGGCGCTATTTCGCATGGTATGCGCGGTGCGTGGATAAAACGCTCAGAAGATTCTATTTTTGATCCGTGGGAAATTCAGCCTAATACGGTTGCCACTGATTTGGTGGATTTGAAAAACAAGCTTGAAGAGATTAATTAAGCTGCATTTTTACTTTTATACTCCTCTTTACCGCTTAAGTTGTAAAGAGGGGGTAGCCCTTACTTTTTGACCCGTCCAAAATACCTAAGCTTTATTACCCTCTCCTCAATTTTCAAATTAACAAACACGTCCTATTTGACCTGCGAATTAAATATTTACACAGTTCACTTTATATACACCGTTAGTTTTAAAAGTAATTCCTTATAACTAATTACTTTGCCTTGATTGCGATAATAACCTTATATTTAGTCCTTAATCATTATTGATAATGAAAATTGTTACCATTAAGATCCTTGAACCCAAATAAGTACCAAGGACCGAAATATGTCACAACTACAATCGGCGCAGCTCAGCTCAGTCGAAAACCAAGCATTATTTGAGCAAAATGGCCTTCCGCCGCAATTTAATCTCGATCAGTTTATTAACTATCAAATAGCGTCGTTGCAGGGGCTTTCGGCTGTGCAACAAGCTATGGCAAAAGCACAAAAGCCGTTTTCTGGCGTGGCGGTTAATACACTTGCCGCCACTGTTAACGATGTAGATTTAGCTAAACCTCTCGCTGATTTCCCGGCGGTATTAAACGAGCTTAAAAGCGTGTATTTAGATCACGCGGTGTATTTTCATCACCCGCGTTACATGGCGCATTTAAATTGCCCTGTTACGTACCCAGCGGTTGTGGCTGAGCACATCATTGGCGCAATCAATACCTCGGTAGATACTTGGGATCAAAGCGCTGGCGCGACCCTTATTGAGCAAAAATTAATAGATTGGAGCTGTGAAAAAGCAAAGCTGCCAAGCACTGCCGACGGCGTTTTTACAAGTGGTGGTACGCAATCGAACTTAATGGCGATGCTTGTTGCACGCGAAGTAGCTGTAAGCCGTTATGCACCAAATCATGAAGTAAAGCTGCAAGGCTTGCCTGATGTAGCCTCGCGTTTTCGTATTTATTGCTCAGAGGTGGCGCATTTTAGTATTCAAAAGGCAGCAGCATTATTGGGCTTAGGTTATAACGCGGTAGTACCTGTGGCTACAAACAATAAAATGCAAATGGATATGGATGCGCTTAACCAAGCAATTGCAGATTCTAAAGCTAAGGGCGATTTACCTATCGCCGTGGTTGTTACCGCCGGTACAACCGATTTTGGCTCAATTGACCCAATTGAAGACATAGCAAAACTTGCTAAAAAAGAGCAGCTTTGGTGTCATGTTGATGGCGCATACGGCGGCGGATTACTGGTAAGCGAGCATCACCGTAGTGCCCTAAACGGTATAGAACAAGTAGATTCAATTACCATAGATTACCATAAATCGTTTATGCAACCGGTTAGCTGCAGTGCGTTTTTATTAAGTGACAAACGCCACTTTAGCCATATTACCCTTTACGCCGACTACCTAAACCCATTAGCTGAGGCCGGCAATGGTACGCCAAATTTAGTTGATAAAAGCTTACAAACCACACGCCGTTTTGATGCCCTAAAGCTTTGGTTAACACTGCGCACCATAGGTGAAGCGCCACTTGGGCGAGCATTTGATAAAGTAATTGGGCTTGCTCGTCAAACCCACATTGTGCTTAACGACCACCCTGATTTTGAAGTTATAAATTACCCAGAGCTTAGCGCACTGGTATTTCGCTTTGCACCAGAGGAGCTAAAACATAACCCTGATCTACTCGACACCCTAAACCTGCACGTACGCCAAACATTCTTAAATACTGGTGAAGCCATGATTGCGCGAACCAAAATTAACGGCCGTCATTATCTTAAATTTACGTTACTTAATGCCCAGTGCCAATTGAGTGATGTGCGCGCCGTGCTTGAACAAATTAGCACTATTGCGTGGCAAACGTATAAGGAGCAAAAATAATGAGTAACCAACCTTATGATTTTATAGCCATTGGCCTCGGCCCGTTTAATTTATCGTTAGCATGTTTAAGTGAGCCTCTAGAGGGCGTTAAAAGCTTATTTTTAGAGCAGCGTAGCCAATTTGATTGGCACCCAGGCATGATGCTAGAAGGTGTTACCTTGCAAACGCCGTTTATGTCTGACTTGGTGACTCTTGCAGACCCTACCAGCAAGTACAGTTTTTTAAATTATGCCAAGCTTAATAATCGCTTATACCCATTTTATATTCGCGAGAGCTTTTTTTTACTGCGTAAAGAATACAATCTATATTGCCAATGGGCGTGCTCGCAGTTGAGTAACGTAAGCTTTGAGCAAAGTGTAACTAAGGTTGAGTTTTGCCAGCAAAGTGAATGCTATACCGTTACCTGTAACACCCCAAACGGTGAGCAACACTATGTTACGCGCCACTTAGTGCTTGGCACTGGCCCTGCCCCATACATTCCTGATTGCGCAGTGCAAAGTAATTCTAATAACGTAATGCACAGTAGCGACTTTTGCCACCGCCTTGATGAGCTAAAAGCTGCTAAACGCGTTACGGTTGTAGGAGCTGGGCAAAGTGCCGCTGAAATTTATCACACCCTATTACAACAAGCTGTGCCACAGGGTTTACAACTAGATTGGATTGCGCGATCGCCGCGTTATTTTCCGCTGGAATACACTAAACTTACGCTAGAGATGACTTCACCTGAGTATGTTGATTACTTTTATAATTTAAAAACTGAGCAACGAGATTGGCTTAATCAAAATCAAAAAAACTTATTTAAAGGTATTAATGGCGATTTAATTAATGACATTTTTGACACCCTTTACGCGCAAAGCTTAGATGGGCCTATTTCTACTACGTTTAAAACTAACAGCAAGCTTACTAATACACGTAAAAGTGCTGATCGCTTAGTGACTGAGTTTTACCATCAAGAGCTAAATGAAGCCTTTGAAATAAAAACCGATTACTTAATTTGTGCCACGGGCTTTAAATACAAGCGCCCTGCTTTTTTAAACCCCATTGCACAGCAGCTCCCAGAAGATGAACAAGGCCGCTATTTAGTTAGCCGCGAGTATGCGGTAGACACCGACCAAAAACGTATATTTGTACAAAATGCAGAGCAGCACACTCATGGTTTTGTAACCCCCGATTTAGGCATGGCGTGTTATCGCAACAGTATAATTTTGCGCGAAATACTCGGTTATGCTCCGTATCAGGTTGAGCAAAAAATTGCATTTCAGTGTTTTGATTTAAGCGATGTAGAAACCCATTCACAGCAAAAGAGTAACGCCGCATGAGTTTACGTTTAGCGCTTATTTTGCTTACGGTTATTTCGGTGGTGTGCGACACCTTATTACTGCCGTTTTATCCGCAATTTTTTGCCAGCGAATTTTCTGTAAATAACCCCACGCTTATCGGGGTGTTTGTAGCTAATTGTTGTATTACAGTTATGCTCGCACTGCCGCTGTGGGCAAAGGTTGCCAAAAAATACCACGAGCTGGCTCTTTGGCTTGTAACCCAAGTAATTGCCGCCTGCTTTGGTTTGCTTTGTTATTTTGCAACTAACGTGTGGGAATTTTGGTTTTATTACCAGTTTATGTTGGTGCTTAAAGCCAGCTACCTGCTTATCTACCCGTTTGCACTGCGTTTAGAGCAGCAAAGTAAGCACCTTTCTATTATTGGGTTGTTTTCGGTACTTATGCACTTTGGCGCTATTGGCGGCGCGTTAGTGGGCGGTTACTTTTTTAGTTTAAACGAACCGCGTTATGCATTGTTATTAAGTGCCGCGGGCGATGTAATACAAGTGCTGCTGTGCGCCTATTTAATGCTGAGCTTAAAGCTAGGTATTTACCAGCAAGCGATTGAAAGCGAAAAACCGCGCACTCGCACACCCTATTTTATATGGCAATTTTGTTTTATAAGCGTGGTTGTTTACTTTAGCGCGTTCTTAATTAGGCCGTTTTTTACGACCCATTGGCAAGGAATGAGCGCGCAAAGCAGTGCGTTTCAAAGTGCGCTTGTGTACGCCATTCCTGCTTTTGCAGCGCTACTTATGCTGCTGTTTAACCACTTTAGGCAGCACTTACCTCTCCCTAAACTTAGCCGAACCAGTACGTTTTCGTGCGCACTTATTTTTGGCGCTATTGGGCTTTATTTACAGGCGCAAGAGTCGGTGTGGTTAGTTGTCAGCTCGCGCATTTTATACGGTATAGCGCTGTTTCAGGTCATGGTTTTACTAGAGGTTATGCTATTTGCTAAAAGCGAGCCTGCCCACTACGGCAGTGATTTTGCCAAAGTGCATGTTGCGCAAAATATTGGCGTTATTTTAGCGTCGTTATTGGTGGGCATGAGTGTGGAATATTTTAATACAACCGTGCCTTTTTACTTTGCTGCCATTGGCTTTGCAAGCCTTGGCGCTATTTTGCTATGGCGCGTTAAATTTGTTGGCCGCACTGCACACACAGCCACTTAATAATTAAAAAGATTTAGGAGTTTTTATGTATTTTTCATCTTTTGTAACTACGTTACAGCACACCGGTAATGTAACTATGCGGTTACTACAGCAAAGCGACATGCCTATTATTTGTCAGTGGCTTGCTCTGCCTTACGCGCATTTTTGGGGTATGAATAAACAACCCCCTGAGCAAATGTGCAGCGCCTACCAAGATATAACTAATAACCCGCACCATAATGCTTATGTTGTTGAGCAAAATAATGAGCTACTAGCCCTTGTTGAGCTTTACAACCCTGAGCACGACAAGTTACTCGCAGCTGCCTATGAGGTAATGCCAAACGATACCGGCATGCATATTTTACTCGCGCCAAATACACAGCCTAAACGCCATTTTAGTTTTGAAATAATGCAGTGCGTATTGCACAGTATTTTTGCCCATAGCGATAATGCGCGCGTAGTGGTAGAGCCCGATACTGCCAATAGTAAAATTCATGCATTAAATAAGCGTTTAGGTTTTGTGCATACTAAGCAAATAACCCTTGGTGATAAAAACGCATACCTTGGATTTTGTAATAAAGCCGCATTTGAAACGCATGTTGATTTACATTACAAATCGCAAACGCCAATAAACACCGACTATGTAAAGTTTGACCACTGGCAGTGGGCAAATAGGCACTTACAAAGTAAAGCCATTAGCGAGCTGGTACACGAGCGCTTATTGGTTGCAGAGCAAACCCCGCAAGGTTTTAAAGTTAATATTGAAGGGGGTTACTTTATATTTAATGGCCGCGCTATGGCGCTTAATCATATAGATATAGACGAGCCAAGTTTATGCTTTTTTAACCTTAATAATGAGCAAGTAGCGCTTGATGTACTGCACTTTTTTAGTGTGCAAGGTCCTGTGCTTGGTTTAACTGGCGAGCGTTTAGCCACCTACCTTGAAGAGCTTAATGCCACACTAGCGAGTGCCTGTTATAAACGCGAAAACAACACGCTTAGCGCAGCTGAACTTGCGAAATTAGGGCTACAACAAATAGAAGCGGCAATGAGCGAAGGCCACCCTGCGTTTGTGGCTAATAATGGTCGAATTGGTTTTAGCAAAGCCGACTTTTTACGCTATGCGCCAGAAGTAGGCAAACCGTTTAAAGTACTGTGGTTAGCGGCGCACAAAACAGTATGTGATTTTTCTCACAGTGAATACTTTAGTGACTACTCAAGCCATATTAATGACGAGCTTGATTTAACTACCCGTGATGCGTTTAACAAAGCGCTACAGGCGCAAAACCTAAACCCCGACGACTACCTATTTATGCCTGCCCATCCGTGGCAGTACCAACATAAATTAAGTGTGGTGTTTGCTAACGAGTTTGCCAATAACCGCTTAGTGTATTTAGGTGAAGGTGACGATTTATATCAAGCGCAACAATCTATTCGTACGCTATATAACTGCTCTCATCCGCATAAACCGTATTTAAAAGTGGCGCTGTCTATTTTAAATATGGGCTTTATGCGTGGGCTTTCACGCGCTTATATGGCGGTAACCCCGGCTATAAATGATTGGGTGTTTAATAAAGTAAACCACGACCCAACACTTAGCGCGTGTAACTTTACAGCACTTAGAGAGTACGCCACTTTAGGGTATGCGCATCACACCTTTGAGCAAAGCGCGTTGGGCGATACGCCGTACCGTAAAATGTTTGCGTGTTTGTGGCGCGAAAACCCAAACCATAATTTACAAAATAATGAGCAGCTCACCACCATGGCCGCACTACTGCACCTAGATAACAACGGTAAAAGTATGGCAGGTGCATTAATAGATCAAAGTGGTTTAAGCACACAGGCTTGGCTACAAAGCTATTTTAATGCCTATCTTATTCCGTTAGTACATTGTTTTTATGCTCATAAATTAGTGTTTATGCCCCACGGCGAAAACCTCATTTTAAAACTTAAAAATTCAGTCCCTGTGGGCGCTTACATGAAAGACATCGGCGAAGAAGTCGCGCTGCTTAATAGCACTGAGTCTTTACCTGAGGAAGTGTCGCGTATTCATATTACTATGCCTAAAGAGCTTGAATTACTGAGCATATTTACCGATGTATTTGACTGCTTTTTTAGATACCTAGTGGCTATTTTAGTAAGAGAAGCGCGCATTACCGAGCACGATTTTTGGCAAGGCGTTGCGCAAAGTGTAAACGCGTATCAACAAGCCAACCCTGCCTTAAATGAGCGCTTTAAAGAGTATGACTTTTTTAGTGATGAATTTGCACACTCTTGCTTAAACCGCTTACAGCTTGGCAATAATAAGCAAATGGTTGATTTAACCGACCCCGCAGGCAGCTTACAGTTTGCCGGAAGTTTAGATAACCCGGTATCGGCAAAGCTGTATGGCTAAGCCCATAACCCTTGCGCACTTTTTATTTTGCCCAAATGAGCCGGCTGCTGCGGCTCATCCAAGCTTAGATTTAGTGCGCAAATTAGCGATTCATTGCAAGGCGCATTACCCACATGCGCCTACGCAATTTATTAGCCGGCATTTATATTTGCAGCTTTGTTGGCAAACTCTGTATGCCTATTGTTATTGGTATACATGTAAACACAACGCGCATAACCCCATGCACTTACAATTAAAAATTAATGGCGCTTATAGTCGAGGGTTTAACCTCACCGGCGCGCCTCTATTAAGCAAATCTGAGCAAAATAATGCACTTATTGAGTTTATTATCTGTGTAGATAAGTGGATAAATAGCGATTATGCGCTGAGTAAAAAAGAGCAAGGGCGCTTATTACTCGACACCCTAAACAGCGCATTTACGCGCGCTCATAGCTTAACTTTAGCAAGCGCTGAGCACATTACCTATTGCCATAAACAACTACATGCCTTGATCAGTAATCACTTTAATTTAAACACCCCATTTAACTTAACGGCCGAGCGCTTAACATGCTGTCGTTACTATTTAGCAGGTTACAAAAAATGCCAAACCTGCCCAAAAAAGGATATTAAAACCAATGAACACACGTCTTAAAACGATTGACCTTGCCCGAGGTGCGAGCGTTTTTATTATGATTTTAGTCCACACGTTATGGATGTACTCAAGCACAGCGCTTCAAAGTGAAAGCCTATTTGGTGCTGTAATCCATATACTTGGTAAAGGTACCGCCTCGTTTTTAGTGGCAATGGGGCTATCTATGGCGCTTTCGCGTAGGCAAACACCCCTGCTGTTAATTAAGCGCGGCATACAGCTTTTACTACTTGCCTATTTAATGAATGCGGCAAAGTTTTGGCTACCTATTGAGGTATTTAATACCATGCCAGAGGCGTTTATAAATGCGTATGGCTGGCAAAGCCCATTGAGTGCTGGGCAGTTACAATTTATGGTGCTGACAGGTGATATTTTACAACTTGCCGGGGTTAGCTTATTACTGTTTGGTACGCTTAATATTGCCAGCTGGAAAACCTCATGGATTGCTTTTTTAGCCGTTGCTATTGCACTTGTAAGCCAGTTTGTAAGGGGGCAGCAGTTTGCGCTTTCGCCTTATATTAGCGATTTGTTTTTTGCTAATAATTACCAAGTTTATTTTCCGGTATTTCCGTGGATAAGCGCTATATTAACCGGCTACGTGCTTGGGCGTTTATACATATATAGCCAGCATAATGCAGCGTACTTATTTAGCGTGTGCGCAAAGTTAGGGGCTGCGTTACTAATCATTGGTTCAGCATGGTTATTTATTGATTTTAACGGCCAGTTTGGTAACTTTTTTCACTTAAATGGCGGCGGTATTATTTATTTAATTGGCTTAAATTTATGTGCTTTAGCTTTTATAGAGTACGTCATTGCAAATAAATTTAATGGCCCTATTACTCGGGCCCTTTTATATGCGAGCAAACATGTTACCGCTTTGTATGTTATTCAGTGGGTACTTATTTGCTGGTTTATGGGTGTGTTTGGTTATCATACGCAGTCGCTTGTGCCAACGTTGTGCCTAATGGCGCTTATGAGTTTACTCACTTTTGCAGTACATAAAATGTATTTGCAAATTAAGCTAATCCTACTTGGTTTTAAGCAAAAATCTAAACGTGCAGCATAAACTGTAAAGGGGCTTTACGGGCGCAGTTACTCGCGCCCTAGCCTGCTTTTATTGCTTCAATTACGGTATTCATGCGCTTTGCCATTGGCCTATTTCGGTGATGGCATACGTAAATATTTTCGCTGATTGGATTAGCTAAGTGGTGCGTTTTAATAAGCGCAGGTTTATTAAAAGCACTTACCGCGTGCGCAGGTAACACCGTAAACCCCAGCCCTAAACTTACCGGCTCCAGTATTAAACTTATTTGGTTAGAAAACCCCGTGCGCTTAATTTGATCAACATGTTCAAATTCACTGTAGTTTTCGCTTAGTAGCAGCTGCGCGTGGTGTTTTGCATCGGGGTGGCCAATAAAGCCAAGCTCACATAAAATCTCCCACGTTGGGTTTTTAATATGTGCGGGAGTGACCAGTAATAGCGCTTCTTTACCAATTTTGTGGCTAGTAACTTCGCTAAGTGTGGGGGCTTGAGTTAAAAACCCGATGTCGGCACTGTGGTTTGCTACGGCTTGCTCTACGCTTGTATTGGGTGCAAAGCGATAATCAATATTTAGCTCGGTATGCTTTGCTTGTAGTGCTAACAACTGGCTATAAAATTGCAGCCCACAACTACCTGGCGATTGTATTTTTACTAGGCCACTGTATGGCGAGTCATCTTTTAATTGCTGTTCTAAAAATTGCCATTCTTTTAATAACAAGCTGCCTTGTTGATACAAATTTTGCCCATGTACGGTAAGGGTAAATTGTTTACCGTGGCGCTCTAATAGCGCGCAGTTTACTTGCTGTTCTAGCTTTTTAATGTGCTGACTTACGCCAGATTGGGTCATAAAAAGGCGCTCGGCTGTTTGGGTAAAATGATTTACCTCAACCAAGGTGCAAAACGTGTTTAACCATGTAGGATTTATCATTACAAAACGTACTCAAAATGATGATTAATGATAATTTTACTTAATAAAGGCTGGTTCGTAAACTAACTCCATCAACTAAGATAAGCCACACGTTAAAGAGGACATATTATGAGTCATACATATCCACGTAGTTTTTCGCACATTGGTATTTCAGTACCGGATGTTGAAAAAGCAGTAGAGTTTTACACTAAGGTGATGGGCTGGTACACCATAATGGAGCCTACCGTGATCACTGAAGATAACAGCCCCATTGGCGAAATGTGTACCGATGTATTTGGTCCAGATTGGGAAAAATTTAAAATAGCGCACCTTTCAACAGGCGACCGTATTGGTGTAGAAATTTTTGAATTTAAAGACCAAGAAAACCCTAAAGACAATTTTGAATACTGGAAAACCGGTATCTTCCATTTCTGTGTACAAGACCCCGATGTAGAAGGCTTAGCAGATCGTATTGTTGCGGCAGGTGGTAAAAAGCGTATGCCAGAGCCACGTTACTACTACCCTGGCGAAAAGCCATACCGCATGATCTACATGGAAGACCCATTTGGTAACATTCTTGAGATTTACAGCCACAGCTACGAGCTTATTTACAGCGCAGGCGCTTATTAAGTTCAGGTGAGTTAAATATCGAAATTAAGATGAAATTAAGATGACACCCATCCTAATTCTTAGTTCGTCAAAGTGTAAATTTAGGATGGGTTATGAGATGGAAGCTCCCCAATACGACGTCAATTTGCCAAACTGTTTAAGTAAATAAAGTACGATAAAGTACTTTAATTACATGCCAGCCGAATTTTTTTTAACAAATTAAGATGGGTGATGAGATGGACGCTCCCCTAAACGGCGTCAATGCGCCAAACTGGTTAACTTACACTCAGTTAAAGGGAACGTCCATCATGAAAATTAGCACATTATCAATTGATTTGGCAAAAAATGTATTCCAAGTCGCTGGCTTTAATCATCATCACAAAAGAGAATGCAATAAACGCTTAAACAGACCTAAACTCAACGCCTTCATGGCAAATGCCCCACCGTGTCGCGTGGTGATGGAAGCCTGTTATTCTTCCCACTACTGGGGGAGAGTATTTACGTCTTACGGTCATACCGTTGACCTTATTCCTGCACAACACGTTACCCCCTTTGTTCGCGGTAATAAAAATGATAGTAACGATGCCCTTGCTATCTATGAAGCAAGCTTACGCCCTAATATTAAATTCGTTCCTATTAAAACCGAAGCTCAGCAAGAAATACTCATGCTCCATAAGATACGTGAGTGACTTCTGCAAAACAGGATTGCTGCAACCAACCAATTACGCGGTTTATTGGTCGATTTTGGGTATGTATTTCCTGTCGGTATTAAGGCGTTTCAGCAAGGGATAATTGCGTTAGAAAGTGATTCTGAGCTTCGCCCTCAGTTGCGCATTATGGTGAGTGATATTTACACTGAGTACAAAACCCTTGTTAAACGCATTAAAGCTATTGAAGCGATGCTTACTGTACACGTTGAACGGGATACAAACGCTAAAATACTTCACTCGATTCCTGGCGTGGGTGTACTCAATGCCTCTGCTTATGCAGCATCAATCGGGAACGGTCAGGCATTTAAGAGCGCAAAAGAACTCGGGGTGTGGCTAGGATTAACACCTAAGCAATATGCGTCAGGCGATAAAAGTAAAATGTCTGGTATTACTAAGCGCGGTAACAGTTATCTACGAAAACAACTTATTCATGGTGCTCGCGCCATTATCGCCAGAAGCCACTATAAAACAGATGCGTTAAGTTTGTGGATTAACCAGTTGCGCGAGAAAAAGCACTTTAATTGTGTGGTGGTTGCCACCGCACACAGATTGGCGCGACTGATGTGGATATTGCTGACCAAGCAAACTCTCTACTCACCTCAGTTTGTGCAAGATACACAGAAGGATGCTTAATTATGCGTATTTTACACGCCAATCACACCCGAGTTTACGACTTAAGACAGCCTGGTTATGACATAGGTTTTAAAACCTGAGTGGGTGTTTGGGCACTTAAGTCGTAACATATACTTATCCTGTATGTTCTATGAGTTGTTAATTTTCAGGTATTCAAAAATAAAACTTAAGCTTTATAAAATTAAGCCGATAAAAAAGAATATAAAACCTTAAAATGGATTTTATGAAAATTAACCCTAACCTACTATCTATCCAATTGGAAAGAAAAGTAACTCTTTCCAAAAACATTGATGATGAAAAACAAAAAGCGCTTTCCTCAGAAGTAAGACAAAATAGCTTAGATGGGAAAAAAATAAGTCAGCAAGATCTTAAAGTTAAAGATGAAAAAGAAAATAAGAATTTTGACTCATCGTTGAATAAGAGCAGTGCATATCAAGAAATTTTTAAATTAAAAGAGTTAGACTTTTCTAATATGAGTATAAAAGAGCTTTATAACATCGTTAGAAATGTAAATGAGATGGAAAAAAAATATACAATGACATATGGTGATGACGAACCTGTTAGGCTTAATAAATTAGGAAACCCCATAATATCTAAGCATACAGAGGATATGAATAGTTTAGAGGCTAAGCTAAGCATACTTTCCTATGGTAAAGGAAACGTAGATCCAGATAAAAAAATTAATGTTATGGAGTATCTTTCTAGTAGTTCAGAGAAGTTAGACAACCTTACGAAGGAATTTCCTGACAACCCGAATTATCAAGTTAGAGCCTCTTTTATGAAAGAAATTATTAATACGTTTGATAAATTTATATCAGATGATTCTTTGGATTTGTATCAAGAAAAAGCTAGTTTGTTGTTAGCAGATAAAATTGAAGAAGTAGATATTTTCATTTAAAAGGCATCCATAGTGTTTAACTTTTTGTTGCTTAGGCTCAAATGTCAAGTTTGATAAAGTATCATAAATCAAACCTGATAGCTTAAGTTAAAGGCAGAACTAAGATCGAATTAAGGTGACACCCATCCTAATTCTTAGTTCGTCAAAGTGTAAAATTTAGGATGGGTTATGAGATGGAAGCTCCCCAATACGACGTCAATTTGCCAAACTGCTTAAGTAAATTAAGTACGATAAAGCACTTTAATTACATGCCTGCCGAATTTTGTTAACAAATTAAGATGAGTGTCACGTTAATTTAAAGGTAGATCGTAGCGAAACCCAACGAATATATTTGAAAACGGTGGTCGGATAAGCAAAGCGCCATCCGACACAGTAACTTATTTGAGTTTCGACGAATGTCAGTAGCTAATTTATATAGCAAAAATAAAGCAGAACAGATTCCTTAATTGAACAAGTAAAACTACCTCAATTAAGATGGGTGTCACGTTAATTTTGGTGGGTACAAAATAATGGAACCCACTTTAATAACCGAAGACAAAAGCCCCATTGGCGAAATGTGTACCGATGTATTTGGTCCAGATTGGGAAAAATTTAAAATAGCGCACCTTTCAACAGGCGACCGTATTGGTGTAGAAATTTTCGAATTTAAAGACCAAGAAAACCCTAAAGACAATTTTGAATACTGGAAAACCGGTATCTTCCATTTCTGTGTACAAGACCCCGATGTAGAAGGCTTAGCAGATCGTATTGTTGCGGCAGGTGGTAAAAAGCGTATGCCAGAGCCACGTTACTACTACCCTGGCGAAAAGCCATACCGCATGATCTACATGGAAGACCCGTTTGGTAACATCCTAGAGATTTACAGCCACAGCTACGAGCTTATATACAGCGCAGGCGCTTACTAAACTTAGCTCGTTTAAAAAAGTTTAGCTAAAAACAAAGGCCGCAGTATTTATTACTGCGGCCTTTTAGTTATTAATAATAAGTATAATAAATTAGCTTTTTGAGCCCAAAGAGCTGTGCAAAGCATTTTTATAGGCTTCGTACGCGGGGATTGCTGAGGTGACAATTGCCGCAATGGTAATAACGCCGATTACTTTTAATGTTTCAAGGTTAAGTACATTCGCGCTTAAAAATAACCCATAAGTGGCGCCTAGCCAATCAGCTAATAGCCATAAAGTTAAGCTAAGTAAACCGGTTGCTACTGCGGTGGCTAATACGACTAAAATTAACGCTTCAACTAATACTAAGCTAAATATAACGCTTGGCCCTGCGCCTAGCACGCGCAGTACGGCAATTTCGTTTTTACGTTGTGCCATAGAGGCAAGTAACATGGTTGATAAACCAAATAATGACGACACCAACACCAAAATACCAATAATGCGTAATAAGTTTTCAACCGTTGCCATCATTTGCCAAAGCTCGGCCATGGCAACACCGGGTAACACAGCCATTAACCTGTCGGCTTTATAATTGTTTATATCGCGCTGTAATTTAAAGGTTGAAAACTTAGATTTTAAACCCAGCATTACTGCGGTAATGCTCTCGGGTGTGGTGTTTACCGAGTCTACATTATTAAGTAATTTAGCTTGTTTTGCCGGTGATAAATGTATGGCCTCAATGGCGTTTAAGCTTACATGTATGGTTTTATCAACCGGCGTGCCTGTGGGGCTAAGTATGCCTTTTATAATAAAGGGAGTATTGTCATGATGGGTAAAGCTTGTGTTACCAATACCATGAGCAATCACTACGCTGTCGCCAATTTTATAATTGAGTTTTTTGGCTACATCGGCTCCTATCACCGCTTCAAATAATGTGTTAAAAGGCTGGCCGCTACTAAAAGTAAGTGGTTGCTTAGTGCCGTATTTAAAGTGATCAAAGTAGCTATTATTGGTGCCCATTACTCTAAAACCACGGTGCGAGTCGCCAAGCGAAATGGGAATTGCCCATTTAACTAATGAGCTGCCTTTTAGGGTTTCATAGCTTTTATAATTAATATTACTGGTGGGGCTGCCCATTCTAAATACCGAATAAAGTAAAAGGTTTAACTCCCCGCTAGGTGCGCCCACAATCATATCTACATCAGAGATGGTTCTGTTAAAGCTCTCTTTGGCTTGCTGGCGAATATGCTCAACACTTAACAGCACGCTTATACTTATAAGTAATGATAAAAAAGTAAGTATGACCGATTTACGTCTACTGGCTAAACTGCTCCACGCTAACGATACTAGCATTTGCTGCCCTCCTCTTTTAAAAGCGAAGTTACATTTACGCTGCGCTCAAAAAATTGTTGTAAGTGCATATCGTGGCTTACAAATACAAGCGTTATGCCGTACTGCTTACATAAATCAATTAGCAGGGTCATAAATGCATCGCGCGATGCGGCGTCTAATGCCGAGGTGGGTTCGTCAACTAATAGCAGTTTAGGTTTATTTATTAAAGCGCGGGCAATAGCTACACGTTGCTGCTGGCCAACACTTAATGTATTTGCTGCTTTGTGCAAAATAGTCGTTGGTAACTTAAGCGCTAAAAGCAGAGCGCTCGCCTCTTGCTCTATTTGCGTATTGCCCGTTTTAGCAAAGTAACTAGCCAGCTGAATATTTTTTAAAACACTTAAATACGGTATTAAATTAAACTGCTGAAACACCACGCCAATGTTCTGGGCTCTAAATTTATCGCGCTTTTTTGACGAAAGCGTTGAAAATGCTTGCTCAAGCAAGGTTATATCGCCACTTTGTGGTGTTAGCACTCCTGCTAATAAATTAAGTAATGTGGTTTTACCTGAGCCAGATTCGCCGTGTAAAAATACCTGCTCTCCCTGCTTTACTTGCCAAGTAGGAATATAAAACGAGGTTTTATCGGCTTTGTGGTACTTATAGCTAAGTTGGTTAATATGTATGGCTAAGGGAGTAGAGGCCGCAGAAATTGTATTAGGCACGATGAGACTCCTATGGTTTGATAAGTGTTGATATGTTATAACGTTTTTAGTTAAGCAATAAGCTAATTGAGATAAAAATATGTCAAAATATGTAACTAACATGGTTGCTTGGTGTGTTATTGCCGTGGCCAGTTTTGGATTTACTTGTGAGTCAGCGGGTCAAAGTTCAAGTTACGAAGAAATAGAGTGGATTCAGTTAATGCCTAAAGATGATTTAGACGCGCTACTAAATCCGCCTGAATACTTAGAAGAGATTGTAGATGGCTCAGAGCAAGACACATTAAATAGCCTAGACGCTAAAGCGTTTGATAACGAGCAAGATAAACGCTACCAGCAAGCTTTAAGCTCAGTACGAGTGATTGAAAGTTACAATAATAAAAAGCTGCGTATACCTGGCTTTATAGTGCCGCTTGAATCAGAAGAAGGTAAACGTATTAGCGAGTTTTTTATTGTGCCTTATTTTGGCGCGTGCCTGCATATGCCTCCGCCGCCACCTAATCAAATAATCTACGTTAAGTTTGATCAAGGTGTTGATCTTAAAAGCCTGTATGACGCATTTTGGTTTGAAGGCACACTGACGATAAACACCGTTGAAAACGAATTAGGCACATCGGCTTACCAGCTTAAGTTAGACAATGTATTACCGTACGAGGATTAAAGTGAAATACATAAATATAAAACGAGGATTGTGCGGTTTAGCTTTTTTGAGTTCTTTAGGCGCTGGTGCGTGTGAGTTTCATGCGGGCGTGGGGTTAAATCAGTTTCATCCTTTTGCTCGGCAACACTTTCAGCCTCCTATTTTACAAAACTTCTCGTTTGAACATGCCAAACAAGCGCAAGTAAAAGTGGGCGGCCCTAGGGCCTGTTGACCTTTCGAGGTTAAATTTGCAGCAGACTGTTTGGTATTTAGGCAAGGCAGAGCCTATGTAGTGTGGTTATTCCCCATAAATAGGCGATAACGTAGCATAAATGCCAAACAGGCGCTGCCCAAAGGGTTCTGCCTAGGGGCTATTTACTCTTTGTTACTCGGTTTTTACTTAGTCCACTAGGTTACAAACCTCGCGCCGCGATTAAATGGCCCCTAGATTGAACAAATTTTAATCCTGAAAGGTCAACAGGCCCTAACACGGCAAGCTTTAGTTACTTAGTACCTAAACGTTACAGCGCGGTAAGTGTAAAATTTGTTGCTCCTAAAAATATTAAATTAACTGGGGCTGCTTCTGTACAACTTGCCAGTACACGCGGTATTCATCGTTTAAAATATGTGGCAAATAAAGCAGGCAATAGTGAAATCGTCATTCAAATTAACGGTATTTTAAATGCAAAGCCCTTCACGCTTGAACAAAAAATAAGTGTGGCGGCCAGTTGATATAACTTACATTTAGGTTAAATACAAAAAGGGCTAACGTAACGTTAGCCCTTTTTTTATACCTAAATTAAAAGCAGCTTTGCTGCAATTTATGCGTTTTTACCACAACACTTTTTATATTTACGCCCGTTCCCACAAACACACGGGTCGTTTCGCCCTACCTTTGGCGCGTCACGTGTTACAGGGCTTTGCGGTGGTGGGCAGCAGCTTGTATTGCTGCAGCCTGAGCCTGTTGGGGCTGGTGATTTTTCGGTCATATTACTCTTCCTTTTTAATAGTATTTACCACGAACCATACATAGGGTTTGGTAGTAAAAATAATGATTTACCAAGCTTGGGTTGCAGCGTTTTTATATTGGCGGTTTCTTGCGTTACACCGCTAAAGTCTTCTATGTTATCTCCCACCTGAAACTCAATAACCTGTGGCTGCTGCCAGTTATCATTTTGCCCACTTGGTGAAAAACAATCGGCTGTGCCTTGTGTTACTTGCTGGCGGCGCAAGTCTTTATCGTTAATAAATTCGTTGCCATTAACGGCGTTTTTGTCGGCTTCTGAACGGCCAATTAAACAAGTGTTTTCAAGTGTAACAGGTAAACCCACTGCTTTTAAATTATTCCAGGTGTGCAAATCGTTTTGCTTATTACGGTTAGTAACAAGCGCTATTTTTCCACCGTGTTTATACACTGTTTCTATAAACGATTTAGCACCAGGTACCAGTGTGGCTTTTTCGCTTGCAACCCATGCTTGCCAAGATTGTGGCGTATATCCTTTGCCGTTAAGCTCTGTTTGCTCTTGATAAGCTGAATTATCGAGCACAGTTTCATCAACATCCATTACGGCTACCCAGTTACTTGCTGTGTTTGGCAATTGCATTACCGCTGACTTTGCTTGCTCATAGGTTGTAGTTGCTAGTGCTTTGTACTCTTTACTGGTTGTTTGCCATAACACTGCTGATGAAAGTGAGTGCGCATTAGCAGCAAGCGAAACCGATACAGCGCAGTGGTCGCTTAGCATGGCTTTATCATTCATATTTTTGAATTTATGTACCTGAGCCGACGCTTCAATATTTTGTGCATTCATACCGCCAACAATAATGTGATCGATAGGCGCCGGATAGCGTGCTTGGCACCCTAATAATTGGCTGGTCGTAATACGAGTTGAGCGCTCATCACTTAATAAAGTGCGGGTTAGCCTATTGTAAGGCGCTGATATACGGTGGTTAAAATCACCTAATATTACGTAAGGCGTGCCTGCGGTTTCGTGTTTTTCAACCCAACTATTAAGTACTGGTGCTTGTTGTGCATAGGTTTTACACGCGGGTGAGTCGCTTTTTAAGTAGTCATCTACAAAACAGCCGCTTTTCATATGTACGTTCAGTATATCGGTTGGTCCTTGCTGTGTATTAACGGTTATTTGTAATCCGTAGCGCAGCCCTGCTCTTGCTAATCCTAATTGGTCTATAGGAGCTGTATTGAGTACAGGTATTGCTTTTTTTACTGCAAAGGCTACTTTTTGCTGGGTTGATAAAGCCCCCGTTTGTCTGCACGTATAGGCTTTGCTGTCTGCTCGGCTAGACATAATTAGTTGCCAGTCGTCTTCAGAGAATATTTGCTGTAACGCCGCTTTAGACGCAACCTCTTGTAGGGCGATTACATCAGCATTTAAATTGTTTGCGTAAGCTTTCATAGCCTCAATTTCGCTTGGCGTTCTGGCTCTACAGCCTGTATCTATTGGGTATGCAAGGTGCTCAACATTCCAAGTCGCTATTTTTAAAGCAGGTAGAGTTTGAGCTTGTAGCTGCGAGGCCGGCTGCGCTGAAAAACTTTCATTAGTATTGTTAGCTTGGTTAGATGTACAGCCAACACTAAGCGCACTGACTAAAGCAATGGTTAATGCATTAAATGTGTTCATGGTTAGTTTTCTCTGAGTTGGTTTTATTATTAATTAAGCCGTTCATGAGTTGTTGCGCCCACATAGAGTTAATTTGTATCGCTATTATTTCTATACGGCTTTCTTGGCAATCGTTTAAAGGGGTAACGGTTAAGGTTTGCTCCGCAAGGTTAAAGCCTACGCTCCCTTCGTCTGTTTTTATAACAGCTTTAATTCGCTCTACTTTTAAGTTGCAAAGCCAAGCGTGCAGCGCTTTTTTACTAAATATGTGTGCTGCACTAATACGCCAGCCAATACTTTGATAGCCTTGAGCGCTATTTTCAATGCACAGTATGCCACTTGCGGGTAACGGCGCTTCACGGGTATTAATGCCTGAGTTTGTATGAGGATGCGCAGTGCAAGGCGCTGATTGATTATAGCCGCACTCACCTTGTAACAACTCAGGCGCTATTTCACCTTGTGTAGTAAATACAATTTGCTGTGTTTGGTTTGCGCGGCTTATTACGTAATCAGTTAATGTTTCAGCGTCATTTTGAGCGTATAAATCGTGCTTGTTACCTACAATAATATCTGCAATATCAATTTGCTGATTAAACGTAGCATGGCTTGTATAACGCGAGTCATTGAGCTTTCTGGCATCAACTAAAGTAATTGTTTTTTGTAAGCTCAGTACATTTTTATAATGCGATGATGAAAGTGTTTGTAATACTTCCTTTGGGTGGCCAAGGCCTGTGGGTTCAATTAAAAGCCTATCTGGTTTTGCTTGTTTTAGCAGCTGATTAAGAGCAACTTGCATTGGCACGCCGGCGGTACAGCACATACAGCCACCGGGTACTTCGCGAATAAATACACCGCTGTTTGGGCTTTGTTGCCCATTAAGTAGCGCGCCATCAATACCTACTTCGCCAAATTCGTTTACTAATACCGCCCAGCGCTCAGAGCGTGGTTTGGTTTTAAGTAGCGATACAATAGCGCTGGTTTTTCCGGCACCTAAAAACCCACTAATAATATTAGTGGGTATTGCCTTTAGCGTTTGCTTATTAGAGTTCATTAGCCAATTTCTTGTAACCTTTTACCAAATCGTGATTTGCAGACACCACCGATTCAGAAAATGTTGAATATTCTGGCGGCACTTTGCTTATGCTGTTTAAATCAAAGCCGGGTTCTATATTGGTCATTGGCGGTACATGGAAGTTTTTAGGTAAATCTAATCCATCAACAACGCAGTTATGCCTAACTACACACCCATTTCCCACATGCGATCTAAATACTACCGAATTAAAACCAATAAATACATCATCCCCTACGCTGCACGGGCCATGAATAATTGAACGATGCGCTATAGACGTGCGCTCACCAATCGTTACCGCAGCCCCCGATTTAGAATGAATAACCACGCCATCTTGTATGTTAGAGTTTTTTTTAATAATAATTGGCTGCATATCGCCAGTGTCGTCTACTTCATCGGCGCGAATAACCGCATAAGGGCCAATAAATACATTATCTTCAATGATTACTTTGCCACACACAATGGCTGTTGGATCTATAAATGCGCTTTGTGCGACGCTTGGCATGTGGCCACTTGGATTTTTTCTTAACATTTTTATCCTACTAAATATGCAAATTAAGGTTTTAAATAACACGTTGCTGCGAAAACTTTCGGTCGTACACAACAGCGTTGTGAGCGTGTAAGCTTTCTTGGTGTTCAACTTTGAAGTGATAGTCGCAAATGTTGGTTTTTAACTCTAAGGCCTGTTTGATTCTGCGGGCGGCATCTTCGCAAAAAAGTAAGTTTTCGGCATTGAGCTTGGCAAATGCTTGTTCGTCTTCGCGCTTTACTGCGGTTTGAACAGGCGTACCAATTGCACTTTCTAGTTGTGTAATAAGTTCAGGTAAGTCAGGAAGCTCTTCACCTTTAATACGCATTGTTATATACGCGTATGAGCGCTGGCTGTGTGGTGTAGCAATACTGCCTTGCTCTGATGAAAGCCACTCTAGCAATGTGTTTTTATCAACGTGCTGCTCTGTAAATTGCTCTGCAACGGCATCGCTTAATGCTTTTCGTGAAAGCGCGGCTGAGCACGGGCACGTGCTTGAATAAGCAATAGTAAGGCTAAGCTCGGTGTTAATTTCACCGTCTTCAATGGTTTTACATACATTCACCGGATACGCCTGATACCCCGACTGATTTGATAACAGCGCAGGTTTATTAAGTGTTAACTCAAAGGCTAAATTTACTTTAGCGCTTAAGCTTAGGCCTTGCTGAGAGTGCAGCATAGTATTTAATAACGCGGTTAAACTTTCGCCCGTTAAAGGCTGGTTTACAAGCCGCTCTTTAAGATGCAAATACAAACGCGACATATGTATGCCTTTGGCTTCGGCTTTATTTAAACTTACAAATATGTCGGCTTTGGCGTGCGTATGTATAGGTTCGCCATCGTGTGGTAAAACATGCAAAGGCAGCGAAATTCCTTCCATCCCTACCCATTGTAAAGGTTGTGCATTCAAAGAGTTATTCTGCGAAGTAATATCTGGCAAATGGCTTTTAGCATTCATAAATTTAACTATTCCAATTAACGATTAAAAACAAGAGGCATGGCAGGTTTGCTAGGTTTAGAGACTGTTTTGCCATCGTAAAGGCGCTCGCCATTAACCCACGTACTTACTATTTTTGATGAAAACTCAACGCCATCAAAAGGCGTCCAACCGCAAAGGTAGCGGCAAGCGTCATGGCTCACCTTTGTAGTTTGCTGTGTACTTACCAGCACTAGGTCGGCGTAGTAGCCCTCTTTTATAAAGCCGCGTTTATCTACTTTAAAACGCAGCGCAGGGTTATGTGCGGTTTTTTCTACCACCTGCACTATGCTTAAGCGGTTTTGTTTAACGTGTTCTAGTAAGCTTAAAAGTGCGTGCTCTACTAAGGGCAAACCTGCAGGTGCGTTAACATAATCGGTTTGTTTTTCTTGCCATGTATGCGGAGCGTGATCGGTGGCAATAATATCTATTTGATTATTTTTAACCGCGTTTATAAGGGCATCACGATCGGTTTTAGCTTTTATGGCAGGGTTACATTTTATTAAGTTGCCTAAGGCGGGGTAATCTTGCTCGCTAAAATATAAATGGTGCACACAGGCTTCTGCAGTAATACTTTTATTGGCTATATCGCCTTTAGTAAATAAACTCAGCTCTTTTTCGGTAGTTATGTGCAATACATGCAATTGCGCACTGTATTTTTTAGCAAGCGACACCGCATATGACGATGAGGCATAACACGCCTCATCGTCACGAATTTTTGGATGGTCGGTGATACTAGGCACAATGCCTTGTTGCTCATAGCGCTGATTGTTTTTGCTAATGGTTTTTCCATCTTCGCAGTGGGTAACTATAAGCACTGGGCATTCGCGAAATATCCCCTCAAGTGCTTGTGGGTTCTCTACTAATAAATTACCGGTAGAGGCGCCCATAAACACCTTTACGCCACATACTTTTTTAGGGTCGAGCGCTTTAATGTCATCTAAATTGTGCTCTGTAGCGCCAAGGTAAAAAGAGTAATTGGCATAAGAATGCTGCTCGGCTATGGCGTATTTAGCCTCAAGCGCAGCTTTGTTTGTGGTTGAAGGGTTAACATTAGGCATTTCCATATAACTTGTAATACCGCCGGCCACTGCTGCGCGCGACTCAGTTAATATAGATCCTTTATGAGTAAGGCCTGGCTCTCTAAAATGCACTTGGTCATCTATCATGCCCGGCAGTAAGTACGCACCTTGCGCATCAATTACATCATCGTTTTCGCTCGGGGCTATATTAGGGGCAATGCGTTCAATAAATTGATTGGTAATGCGTACATCAGCATGTTGCGTTTTACCTTCGTTAACTATTTGGGCATTTTTTATTAGTTGGCTTTTCATGCTTACGGCTCTTATTTAGTCAGCAATTTATGTTTAATAGGTGTGAGTTGGCGGCTAAATATTAGCTTTGCCAGCTTATTACAGGATTACTGCGCGTTACTTCTGTTGAGCCTTGCCCCGTATTACTAATCCATTGCACATTAAGTGCATTCAGCGAAGGCATTAAGTTAAACAGCGTGACCGAAAAGCCCACAACCGGTGTTTTGCAGTTAAAATTGTAGGTGGCTTTAACATTATGATGATCGTGTTCATCGTGTTCATCGTGTTCATCGTGTTCATCGTGTTCATCGTGTTCATCGTGTTCATCGTGTTCTATGTGGCTGTGAGCAAGTGAGTTTTCGGTGCTTTGTAAAATACACTGCCCTTTAATATCAATAGCGTGGCTACTGTTTTTTAATTGCTGAGCAAGTACGTTAATGGCATTTTTATCAGATGAGTTAGCAGCTTGGTGTTCAAACCCTAGGGCATCGGCAGCCGGAATAATAAACTGCATTTGCAGCACATTGCCCTCTTGAGCAATAAGTAACTCACCCTCCCCATGCACATGCTTTTGCGCATAAGCACTAAAACCCAACCCTAACAGCAGGGCAATAGTGAACCCTTTTGTAAACGTTTTCATAAGCTAACCCTTATACAAAATAGAGCTAAATATAGTAATTGTTATAATATAACATACAGGTTGTATCCTAAAAAGATAATAATTAAGGCTCTATTGGGCTAGTAAAGCCATTTATTGTTTATAGGTACAGATACTGGTAAGTTTTAGTTATATAAATAATTTATTTTTAAGGAAAAGCATGACACTGTCATTGGAAGACATCACCGCCAATAATTACGAAGCCGTATGCGATTTAGAGGTTGCTAAAACTCAAGAAGAATACGTAGCGTGTAATATGTGGTCGTTAGTAGAGGCGCACTACAATAGCGGGTATACCTGTAAAGCTATTTACCTAAATGCTCTGCCAGTAGGCTTTTTTATGTGGGTAAAAGAAACCCCTGCAAAGGTTTCTATTTGGCGCTTTATGGTTGATCAAACTCATCAAAATAAAGGCATTGGGCGCAAAGCACTGACTATGGCAATTGAAGAGATTAAAGCAACTTCTAAGCTTGAACAAATCGAGATTTGTTATAACCCGCTAAACCCTGTTGCTAAAGACTTTTATTCAAGCTTTGGGTTTGAAGAGGTTGGCCTCGATGAGGATGACGACGATATGTTAGCGGTTATTAAAATTAGTAGTTAACTCATCATAAGTAGGTCGCTAATTTTAAGGAATAATAGTTATAAGATTAAATTTTCCAGCCGCGTATGTGCTAGTGTAGATCGGATAAGCGAAGCGCCATCCGACACAATAAAATACCTTGCCAATTATTATCAACATTTTATGTTGTTGAATGGCTGGAGAGTGCCAGCAGCAGACATTGACATTACTTTTCAAAAACCTCTGAATTGGACAGCTAAGCCACCATTGCAGTCATTGAAAGCAGTACATTAACGCTAACTTTGCGCTATAAACGGCCATTCTAATAACCATAGTTGCATGGTATGATTTTCTCCGGATCAGATAAAATTTATAGCAACATCTAAAGAAGTGTACGAGTTTATTTGACCGTCAATCTAATCAAAGGAAATGGTATGGATAGCCAAGTTAAAAATAATTTTAAAAACAAAAAGTTTGCAAGTTTAGAATATCTATCCAACGAAAAAGCTTGGGCTGAAGATAATAATAATCTAGGTCTTTACTTTTTCTTATTAGAATTGAAAGGTAAGGATACCTCTGAGGTTTTCAATAAAATCCTACATGTAAAGGAGAACCATGCTTCTTCATACAGCTACTTAGGTGACATAGCACGTGAACTATTTACGTATCCTAATGAGCGTAAAATACCAACCTATTATTTCAAAGAAGCACTAAAATACGATGATAGGGACTCGCATGTATTATGGAATTTATACGATTTAACTAGCGACTCTTCGTACTTCCTAACTGCAATTAAAATAAACTATGAAGCAAATAAGTTTGATATCGTTTCACATAACCTTCTCAACGCATATGCTCCGAATTTGATTGAAGCAAAATTTGATAAGGCAGATTGGCAGGAATTAAAAAGAATATGCATTGATGTAAATGTGTCTGACTACCACAATTTATTATTGATTTGCTATTTTTATCTAGACGACTTCGAAAACGGCACTAATCTCATGAATGAAAAGGAATGTGTCAGTAAAAGTATTATTGACTTATATCTTGATAAAGGACGTATTGATTTTGACTACGCAGTTCAAAAAACATACTACCTTGAAAGTGTTAAATATTTTGAGGGTGACTTTAAACGTATTTATGAAGAAGTGAAGAAAGAAGCAAAAAAAGGAAATGCGAACCCAACTAAAGAGGCGATAATAAAATACGCATTCGAGGCAGAGGAATACAGTGAAGTCATCTCATTAGTAGAGGAAGAAATTAAAGAATCAAGAAAAATTAACAATCAACTAAGGCTTTATTACCTACTGTCATCGTTATATTTAGGCATTGATTTAAATGAAGAATTTGAAATAGCCATCAATAAGCAAAATTTCTTTAGAAAATCTAGTTGCAACCCTTTATATTTAGCCTATTTGATATTAAGAAATATTAAGATATTAGAAACTTATTTAGTTGAACAAGAAGCTCTTCATCAGATTGAACATTGGAGCTTGTATCAAGAAGCCGATGAATATCTGAGCCATGATAATCTATTAAACCATTACATGCATGACTCATTAGTAGAAAAGCTTAAATCACTGAAGGATAAATGGGATAAGCATGTCGCTAATCTAGAAATAGAAAAGTTGAAGACTATTGACGAACCTTTAAGCGAAAATGACAAAACTAGATTGGCATCTTATCTTGTTGACACTAACAGGCATGATGAAGCACTTTCGCTTTTAACAGAGCTAGAGCCTTCGATGTCAGTTTCTAATTTATTAGCTATATATTATGAAAGACACGGTAAAGTTAACACAGCATTAACGCATTTTAAATCGGCTATTGACTCAATGAAAGCCAGCGGAGAGCTGAATGGTGTAATTATCTCAAACTATTTATCTTGTCTAAATCGCTCAAAACATTCTATTCCAGGCTCTTTATACAATGAATATATAGATAACTTTAATAAGAGTATTGCAGGTCATTTTAGTTGTTCCAAAAATGGGATTTCACTATTTAAGTACTACCCTTTCAACCAGTTCACTCTTGACGCTTTAGTTAATGGGTATTTTTATCTAGCATCTTCTGAACAACTCAATGATCCAATTGAATTACCATACGATAACTTGAGTGCTGATAAAACTAATTTATTTTTGCGTCCCAACTTCCGATTGGCTTCTTTTTCAAATAATGAAAATTCAATGCTAATGTGGTCGCATTACGCTGAGAATCATACAGGACTTATGGTGGAATATTACTTTGAAGGTGAACTACCTGATGGTGTTGGTATTGATAAAGTGAACTACTCTCACACCACCAAAAGATACAAAGAAAAAGAACGCTACTTATTCAATCAATATATGCTTACCAAAAATAAAGATTGGTCATATGAAAAAGAAGTTCGGCTATTCGCATATAAAAGGGATAAAATTTATTATGAAAAAGCCAGCTACCCATATAAAAAAGGCGATATAGCTAATGCTTACATAAAAAGCATTACAGTAGGTTATAAGTTCCCCGAAAGTACAATAAAGTTGATACAAAGCATCATCAGTGGTCTTAATGAAAATATTGATAATAATTTATCGAAGATTGAATTAAGAAGAGCTATGTTATCAGAAAAGAACTTTTTCGAACTAGAATACGAGGTTATAAATTAAATGACTAGTTTATACTAAACTTAGGGGTCACATCGTAACTCAGAAAGAGCCCCCACATTCACAATGCAGTGTCAATTATGGAAGAATTAAGCTATTAAGTGACAATTTGTTGTTGGCTCAAAGTGAACATTCAAAAATTGAATATGAACGGCAGCAATGAGCATGAAACAGCCTACCGCAAAGACAAAGACTGACGGTCTGCTCTTCGCCCTTAACTGCCTATTAGTTGCACTCTACAACCCGTTATTTAATCCTTCTTTACTTATTTATTTTGTCCTGTTTTTGGCTGGCTTAATACGGATTATAAATATATGATATTGATAATTATTTGTATTAACAGGTTTTAAAAGGTGTGTATGAAAAAGTCTATGTTAACTCTGGCGTTAGTTATGGGTTTGAGTGGTTGTAGTACAACCACTGTGCCGCCTGTTAAAAGCTCATCGTTATATTTTTCAGTACTTTATAATGCACAAGCAAAGCCTGTTAGTTCTGTATTATTAGAGCCTACGCTATTAAATGCCGATGTGGTTTTAGTAGGTGAATGGCATACACACCCGGGCGTGCATTTATTTCAGGCTGAGTTATTTGCGCAGTTAAGTAAAGGCAATAAACGCACTGCCCTGTCGCTTGAACAATTTAGCCGTGCCGATCAGCCTATTTTAAACCAGTACGTTAAAAGTGAAATTGGCGAGCAATACTTAATTGATAACACCCAAGCGTGGCCTAATTACAAAAGCGACTACCGTGCATTAGTAGAGCTGGCAAAAACGAACAATAGCGATGTAATAGCTGCAAACGCGCCTAAAAATATTGTTACCTGTATTGGCAGGCAAGGCATAAGTTATGTAAATAAGCTTGATGAAACACAGCAAAGCTATATTGCCAGCACTATTGATACGTCCCCCAGTGATTATAAACAACGCTTTATGACCTCAATGCACCATGGTACGCCCAGTCAAAATCAAAACTATTATGCAGCGCAAGTTACGTGGGATGAAACCATGGGGGAGTCTATTGTTAACTATTTAAGTAATCATAAAGATGCGCAGGTAATGCACATAGCGGGCAATTTTCATGTAAAAAATGGCGAAGGTATAGCGCGTGTTATTAAGCGTTTAGCACCAGAGTTAAATGTTGTTTGGATATCGCCGGTAATAAGTGTGCAAGCTAATCAAACTGGGTACCAGTTGCAGGTTAACCCTTTGCCTCCTCGTTATGTGCAGAAACAGCATCAACAAGCGGCTTTTAAGGCTTTAGGCAAGCGAGGCGAGCAAACAGCTTGCTTATAAAATAACGACATAGTTGGTGAATCTTTTAACCAGGGCTCAGGTTAACTATGTCGTCATGTATTTAGTTTAGTTATTTCGGGCTTGGTTGGTTAGCTCAACCAGCGCTTTACGTACCTCTAACGGGCTGTTGCACTGGGTTTTAAAGTTAATAAAGTAGTTACGCTTTTGGCTTTGTATATAAAAGCCTGTGGGTAATAGGCCGCTCATTATTGGGGTGTTATCAGCAACGCTGTGGTGCTGCATTAATATGAGCGACATAGCATCTTGATGATCGTCGTTCATGTGGTTAATCATGCTTTGCTGCTGGCTTTCGTCCCAGGCTTTTGCCTCGCCCTGCCATTCGTTTTGTTCTAGCCAAAATATTTTGCCAAAGCCGCCAATGTAACGCACGCGCACTACGTCTAATTGCCATAATTGAAAGTCGTGCGCATTGCGATAGCTAGCGGCTTCGGGGTATAGGGCAATGTAGTTATTAAGCAAAGTGTGTGCTTGCTCACTTGGCACAACCGAGCCATCGCCTACAAGCGTTACGCGGCCGTGCTCGTTTTGATCGCCGTGGTCGGCGGCATCAAAAATAGTTAGGCTCATACGAGAGTCGTGCTTTAGGTTTTTAGTGTGCTGGGCTATATCGCTAATAAAAAAGTAAACCCGGCCTTGCTCGTCGCACATATAAGGTGTTACTGAGCCAAACGGGTAGCCGCGTAAATTATTAGAAATAGTCGACATAACACCGGCATTGGTTTTGTAAACCAATGTGCGTGCATCGTTTAATGCTTGCTCTCTCATAAAAACTCCTGACGTTGAGAAAAAACCATGGGTGCATCGTTATAAGGGTGAGGGTTTACGTGCAGTTTCATGGCGTACATTTGTTGTAAGTTTTGTTCTGTTAATACGGTGTTTATAGGCCCGCTTTGCAGCACTTTTTTGTTATGCAGTAAAATAGCGTCGGTTGCATAAAGGCTGGCCAAATTTAGGTCGTGTATTGCAATAATGGCGCTGTTACCCTGCTCTACAAACGCTTTAACGCAGCTGAGCAAAGCGTGTTGGTGGCGCATATCAAGTGCTGATGTAGGCTCGTCGAGCAGCATGAGTTTTGGCTCGCCCGATTGTGTAAAGGCATTAAGCTGCGCTAAAGTACGCGCCATATGCACGCGTTGTTGCTCCCCGCCCGAAAGCGCACTTACGCGGCGAGTTAAATACTGGCTTAAATCCATAATTGCAGCGTATTTATGTACTTTTTCGCTTTGCATTTTTAATGACTCTACATACGGGTAGCGGCCCATAGCAATAAGCTCAAATACGGTAAAATCAAACCCTACGTGGTTTGCTTGCATCATCACCGCGCGCTGTGTGGCAAGGCGTTTTTTAGCCTGAGTAGCCAGTGGCTTAGCATTAAAAAGTACACTGCCTGTAAAGGAGTGCATACCTGCTAAAGTATGCAGCAAAGTAGACTTACCCGCGCCGTTTTCACCAAGTAGTGCAACAAGTTGCCCTGCTTCAGCACTGCCATTAATGGTGTTTAAAACGGTATGGTTGCCAAAGCCAACGCTTAGATTGTTAAACGTGATCATGACCAACCTCGCTTATTTTTAACGATTAAATAAATAAACAATGGCGCACCTAAAAGCGCGGTAATAATGCCAATAGGTAGCTCGGCGGGCATTATAACAATACGTGCTAACCAGTCAGAAAGTAGCAATACAACCACGCCAATTAACATACAAAGCGGCAGCATATTACGTAAATGCGGCCCTACCATTAAGCGGGCAATATGCGGGACGACTAAACCAACAAACCCTATTAAACCAGTAAGCGCTACAACTGCACCTACTCCTAATGCAACGAGTATAATTACATATAATTTAAGTTTATTAGTGTCTACTCCTAGGTACTGAGCTTGTGACTCGCCAATAAGAAGTAAGTTCATGGGATTTTTTAATCGCCACAGGCCAATAAGACTAATAAGCAATAATGGCGCAGCTTGAATAATTGTGCTCCAGCTTGCTCCGCCTAATGAGCCCATGGTCCAGTAATTTATTAATCGCAATGCGCTGTCGTCGGCAAAAAAGCTCAATAGACCAATAACCGCAAAGGCTAATGCGTTAATAGCCACCCCCACTAATATAAGTGTGGTGATATTAATTTGCCCTTGTTGCTTGGCAATAAAATATACCAGCGAGGTAACACCAAGCGCTCCTAAAAATGAGGCATAAGGTAAATACAACTGAGCATTAAAATTAAACTGTGCGCTAAGTGCTATAAACGCCACAGCAACCATGGCTGCACCTGCACTAATGCCAATAATAGATGGGTCGGCTAATGGGTTGCGGCACAATGCTTGCGTTGACGCGCCTGTTTGGGCAAGTACCAACCCTACAAGCACAGCAAGCATAAAACGTGGCAAACGTATTTGCATAACCACATTAATTTGCAGCGCATCAAACTGATTAAAGCGCTCAGGCGCAAGCCAAGCAATGGCTAAACGCCAATCCCATCCGGCAGGCCCGTACCCTATGCTTAGTAGCGCCAAAGCAAAAATAAAAACTGAGGCCAATAGCATCCATTTATGGGGTTGGCTAAGTGTTATAGGCACAAAGCGACTTAACGTTAGGGTGTTCATAACTGGGCTTTGTACCCGTTAAGCTCATTAATTGCTGTGGCAATACGCGGCGACATGCCAAGCGAAAGTAGGCTATCCATTACAAGTAAGTTACAGCTTTGCGCGGCTTTTAATAACCGTAGGTTCGGTTGCTCACAAAAAGCCTGCTTACCGCCAAGGCTGTGTACAACATGGGCTGGGGCTATTAAAAAATCGGGCTGGTTTACAGCAAGCACCTCAGTGTTAATTGCTTTAAAGCCTGAATGCGTAGCACCTACATTGGTAATGCCAGCATAGCTAAATAATAAATTAGGCACGGTTTTTTGCCCTGCAGCAACAAGCCCGCGCTCATTAGCTGAGAGTAAAAATAGCGCACTGTGCGTTTGCTGTTTTGCTTTTTTAGGCAGCGATTTAGTAATTTGAGTAATAAGTGACTGTGCTTTTTGCTTGGCATTTAAATCGTCACCAAGGCGTTTAATTAGCTCAAGTAGCTCGTTAACTGAAGTAGGCTTTTTATAATGAATGACGTTAACCCCTGTTGCCTCAATTTGTTTAAGTGCTTGGCTTCGCCCTGCGCCTTCAAGCGCTAACAAGGTGGTTGGGCGCATAGAAAGCACGCCTTCTGCCGCTAAATCGCGATAATAACCCACTTGCGGTAATTGCGTAGCTTGTTGCGGGTACATGCTAGATTGATCAACCGCTACAAGGGTACTTTGTTTGCCCAGTGCATAAATTATTTCTGTAAGGGTGCCGCCAGCACTAATAACGCGCTCCTGTGCAAGTGCAGGTTGAGCGACTAAAGCAAACAATATAAATAGGTATTTCATTCCAAACTCCGGCTTTTATTTTTCGGCTATTATAACCAGTTAAATCTAAATGAAAATGATTATCATAATTAATTGATCTTAATTTGACTTAGTTGTAACATCCCCGCCATAAATAACAACTATTATCATTTGGAGTTAAAATGAATCCCTCTGCATTTAAATTTACTGCTATCGCAACCTTATTACTTAGCTCTGGCACTGCATTTGCCGAAAACATAATTGACGATCATATTGTTGTGAGTGGCTCGCGCTTTGAACAAAAGCTTAAAGATGTAACAGGCTCAGTGACGGTTATTACTGAGCAAGACATAGAGCGCCAGCTAGCAGTTGATTTACAAACTATGTTTAAATACGATTCAAGCATTGCAACCACAGGCAGTGGGGCAGGCGCGCAAACACTTACTGTACGTGGTGTTGGTGGTAACCGTGTTGTATTTATAAAAGATGGCCGACGCACTAACGATGGCTACGCAGGTGGAGGGGGTTATTTAGTTGGCCGCAATTATTTTGATGTAGCAGGTGTAAAACAAGTAGAAGTCGCCAAAGGCGCTGCGTCATCTTTATATGGCTCTGACGCACTCGGCGGCATTGTGGTTATAACCACTAAAGACCCTAGTGATTATTTAAAAGATAACAGCAGCTTTGTAAAAATGGCACTGGGGTATCAAGGTCAAAACAACCAAATTGCTGCCGATATTACCGCTGCAAAAGACTTAGGCGATTTTGCAGTAAGCGCTGTGTATAGCCACCGCGACAGCGAAGAAGTACAAAATTATGACGAAAATCTACCCGGTTATGATGCGAAATCAGACGCTTTATTAGTTAAATTTGAGCAACGGCTTGATGAAAAGCGCACACTTAAATACACCCTCGATTACTTTAATCAAACTACTGAGCAAGTTATTACTCCTGCCGTTCAAGAAACAGAAGAAGACGACACTAACTGGTCGTTGGCGCTCGATTACCATTCAGAAGTAGCAACTGCTGCGTTTGATAAATGGTACGGGCAAGTGTCTTATAGCAGTTACGAGCAGCAAAGCGATCAAATTAGTGGTGCAAGCACCTACACCGATTATAACGACTACCGTTTTGAGCAAAATATTTTAGGTTTAAAAGCGGTATTTAATAAAGGACTTAAAGGAGAAACCACCGATCACGAAGTGGTATACGGGGTTGATATCGACTTATACGACACCACTCGCCCACGTTTTAAAACACGTATTTTAGCCGATGGCACCGTTGACTTTACAGACCAAAAACAAAAAGCATTCCCAGGGGCTGATACCTCTTTAATTGGCGCTTATGTACAAGACAGTATGTCGTTTAATAATAGCGCGTGGTCGGTTATTGCAGGTGTGCGATATGATTACTACACCCTAGAGGCTAAAAGTGATGAGCTATATGCCGATGCGCAGCTTGATGATATTACCGAATCTGCCTTTTCGCCTAAGCTAGGTGTTATTTATCAAGTAGATGATAACTTATCGTGGTACGGGCAATACGTACGAGGCTTTAAAATACCACCACACGACCAAGCCTATCAAAGCCACGGTGTAGAGCCGTTTTATCAAATATTACCAAACGCCGATTTAGACCCTGAAAGCAGTGATTCGTTTGAGCTTGGGCTTAGATACGCAAGCAGCGATATTAGCGTAAATTTAAGTGCTTTTTATGCAGCCTACGATGACTTTATAGAAACGGCTGTAGTGGGTGTTGAGCCAACGTTTATTCCTGGTGTAAACAAAACGCTGTACCAATATCAAAACATTAGCGAAACCCAAATAAGTGGCGTAGAAGCCGGAATTGCCATGTATGTTGCTGAAAATATACTACTAGAGGCAAACGTGGCCTATGTTGATGGTGAAAACAAAGAAACCGATCAGCCACTTACCAGCATTAGCCCATTAAACGGCTCAGTATTGCTAAGTACAGAACTCGGTAATATTAACTGGACCGCTGCATGGCGTTTAGCTAAATCGCAATCGGATGTGGTGCTTGATGCAAACGGCGATAAAACCACACAAGGGCATGGCTATGGCATTGTTGATTTATACGCAAATTACGAGTGGCAAGCATGGCAGCTAAATGTAGGTGTACTTAACTTGCTTGATAAAGAATATGTACCTTTTGAGCTAATTGCAGGGCAATCACAAGGCGCTGATTTTAGCCAATATACCCAACCTGGGCGTAACTTTTCAGCCAAAATAAGCTATGAGTTTTAATTAGCGTTTAACGCATTAAATGACAACAACCGCTGTATGCTGCATGAAGCTGCAGCGCTTGTTGCTTATTTTAAGATGACACCCATTTTAATTTTTAAAATCGATTTAATTAGCTGCCCGATTTTAAATGTTTATCTTGTTGACACCCATCCCAACTTTTCAAGGTATTGATTGGGTTATCGGCATAATTTAAATTTAAAATGACACCCATCTTAATTTTTTAAAAAATTCGGCTTAATCAACTAGCTAATTTTAAAAACTCATAAGCTAATGGCTTATTTAGAGGCATTTACGGCGGTTATTTTAAAAATGTGCTGTTAGGTATGTGGTTAGCTAAATTAAGGGCATGCTTAAACCTGCAGCTAGGCAGTTTTAAAACTATTAAGGAGGTTTTTAGGCTAGTAGCTTCTTACAATTACTAAAATTTACTCGTCGTTTTTTATTTAAATGCTCGCAGTAACTTACATGTGATTGTGGTTTACCTACGGCGCCGTGAAATACGTGTGTAAAGTCAGTAGTGAGTTTTAACCAATTTTCTGGCGATATGTTTACTCTTTCTAACAAAGGGAGCTGAGTGTTTTCAATAAAGCCTGGTTTATCATCGCGAATAATACGCCCTGTAAGTTCGACTAATTGAAGGTAATATTTAAGCTCGAACGGTAAACCTTTGGGCATAAATTTACGGGGCTTACCTGCAAACTTTAAAAGTTGTTTGGGCTGCTTTGCATTTTCTGCACTCTTAATTCGCTTTTGCACACTGGTAAAGTTAGAGTCTTCAGGAGTATTAGCTACTTTTGCTCTAATTGGGTTTAAATCAACGTAAGCCATACAAGCTGCAAGGGCTGCTTCATCAAGAAGAGCTTGTGATTTAAAACGACCTTCCCAAAACCGTCCAGTGCATTTATCTTCTTTGTTAGCTTTTCGGGCAATATGTTCGTTTAAAACGCGCATAAACCAGCTAATGCTAGATAACCTTTCTCTGTATTGAATAATAGTTTGGCTTAAAAAGTATCGTTCAGTATTGCTAAGATCCTCACCTTGTAAAAACTTTTGCGTAAGTAGTGTGCTTTTACATAGCTTATGCCAGCGCAGCACTATAGCTTTGTCATTTAACCTATTTGCTTTTTTATCATCAACATAAAGTACAATATGCGTATGGTTGCTCATAACTGCGTAAGCACATATATCAATACAAAATATTTTAGCGAGACTAAATAGCTTTTGCTCTACCCAGCCCCTTCTGTGTTCGTAAGATTTGCCTGTTAATAAATCCTCACCGCATAAGTAAGCATGGCGTACACAGCGTGAAATACAGTGATAATATTTTGTATCGGCCAAACTTATTTGGCGTTTTCTTGCAATAGCCATGTAGCACCTGTTTGTTTATTGAGCTAAATAAATCTTAGTTGCTAAATAACTAAAGTACAAAAATAACGGTGGGTGTCACTGTAAAATTTTAAATCTTCATCATCTTAAACTTACTAAAAAAGTTACACTTTATAAAACTGTAAAGTCTCGGGTTTCTAAATAACTCGGTGCATTTTTAAAACAAGCCTTTAGCTTACTCTTAAGTGCAGTATTTATCGCAGTATCACACTTTAACTCTTCGTTATATTTACCATTACTCAGAGGTATTAGGCTTAACGAGTCAAAGCTTGGCTTGCTTTGTATTTTATGAATTACCAAGCCTTGCGTTGCTGAAACCTTTATTAAATCAAACTCTGCTTTTTTGGGTTTAGTTATAGCGAGCTTTTTTACATATAACGGATTTTTGAAAGTTAGTTTTGTTGAAAACAGTGCGTTTCCACCGCGCTCAAAATGGCCATTAAACACAGTAGTTTTTAACGTGGGTGTCATCTTATTTATTAATAAGTTCAAATCAAATTTAGTTGGTAAAATAGTGATCTGTTCTTGCTCGTTTGCTGCTTTTTTAAAATTTTTTTGATAGTTTCAAGTGGAGAGGCACTTTCAAGATGGGTGTCATCATTAGTTATTTCATCTGTTGTTACTTCATACACTATTTGGTAGTCGTGTGATGGGGCGTATAACGGCATGTGGCTAGCTAGTACTTTATCGCCCGCTAATATAAGTGCCATACCATGAAATCCCACGTAACTGTGGGTTTTGTCTGTGTTGTGCGTATTGTGTTGATGTGTGTTTGCAAGTGCTGTGCTCGTTAATGAAATAAAAAGTAGCAGTATGTATTTCATGTTAATTCTCAAAAATAAATATAGCGCTACTATAAGCTGGTTTTTATGTATAAATAATCGATAATAAGTAACTTGTTGTTTCCTTTTAATCAATACGGCTTGGCGCATGCACATAGATGACATTGAAAAAGTAATTCATATGGCGGGTTCGCAAAATCTGCATACAACCGCTAAGCATTTTAATGTTACCCCAGGAGCGCTGTCTAAAATGCTAAAAAAGGTTGAGGCAAACTTAGCCACAGAGCTGTTTAACCGTGTGGGTAAAACCTTAGTGCTTAATGATAAAGGCAAAGAGTTTGTTAAGCACAGTAGCGATTTAGTTCATAATTACCAGCAGCTTATTAGCCGTTTTAAAAGTGATAATCATAAATTTAATGCGGTTATTGCAGGCCCTGCCATTTTGCTTAAAAGTGGCCTTAAAAAGCTGCTTACACCTCTTAGTAACCTGCCCTGCTCGGTGCGTATTAATAATGTGTTTGAAGGTGAAGCCATAAGCCAAGTTGCGTCTGGCTCGGCGCATATTGCACTAGTAACTCGCGAGGCACTAAATAATAGCTCACACGCTAATTTAGTGGCGGTTGATGTGTTTAATACTGGATTTAGTGTGGCTGCGGCCGCTGCGCATCAGCTAGTTCAAAAAGGTGCATTAACGCTCAATAAAAACCAATTACTGAAGGCGGCTTTTGCATGCCCTTTGTTTTCGCCGTTATGCGGCTTAGAGCAAGGTGTAGGCTCAGACGGATGGCAAGATCACATGGCCCCGCGCAATATTGTATTTAGATGTAGCGACTACAGTGCATTAATAGAGGTTTTGCAAAGTGGCTTGGCGTTAGCATATTTACCTAATTTTGTGATTGACGATTTAGGGCTTACAAAATTAACTGTAAAGGGGGTTAACAGTCACTACAGTGAAAGCATTGTAATGATATACAAACCATCAAAGGCCGATGGTTGGCTTAATAAACTTATGCATTCTTTATAAAAAAGGACTAAAAAAAATAAAGCGCCTTAACCACTACACTAAGACGCTTTAGGATGAAAACTTTAAGTTGCTAGCTATTAAAAATTATAAGCTAACGACATTTTAAATTGAGTTGGCGCACCTGGGTAAACCCATAAAGCGTTGTAGCTACTTTCTGCGTAATTTTCATCAAAAATGTTATTAACACTGATATTAAGTTCGGTTTGCTCGGTTAAATTAACTTGTCCAAACACGCCTACTAGCTGATAGCTTGGTAGCCTAAAACTTAAATCGGCGGCATCACCTAAACGGCTGCTGATGTATTGGTAACTTGCACCAAATTCAAGCTCTTTGCCCATTAACGCCGTTTGGTGGCTAAGCGTAAGGTTTAGGTTGTTTTTTGGTACATTTACAAGCGGGCTGCCTTTTTCAATTGGCACGCCCCAATCGGCATTAATAATATCGTTTGCGGTGGTGGCATCTATATAGGCGTACGATAAGTTAAACGCGGTTGCATCAGTAATATAGGTGTTTAAATCAAGCTCAAAACCTTTACTATCGGCTTTACCAATAGGCGCTGAAAAACCAACGTTTACAGGGTCTGCCACTAACATATTACTTTTAGACGCATCAAAAAATGCCACAGTACCGTTTACGCCTAAGTATTCAAACTTAGCGCCAACTTCAAACGAATCGCTGTATTCAAAACCAAATGGGTCGCCGCTTGCATCAGTACCGCTCAGTGGTAAAAAGCCTTCTGAGTAACTGCTGTAAAAGGTTAATGTGTTATTTAGCTCGTACACTAAACCAACACGCGGGCTTATTTGACTCTCAGAGCTTGTTGAAAACACGCCGCTGTTGGTTTCTAAAATGTCTTGGTCAACGCTGTCAAACCTTAAGCCAACTAATAGCTTAAATTTATCGGTAATATCCATTTGGTCTTGAACATAAATACCGTACGCGTTTTGCTCTTCGTCGTTTTCGTAAAGCAGGCTTACTTCTGGGCGCTCAACATCGTAATTTGGCTCAAAAATATCAACAGTATATGTACCATTACCGCCACGGTAGCGTGAAAGCGCTGTACGTAAATCGTATTTATAGGCATCTGCGCCTATTAATAAGTGATGCGTAATGCCTGCTGTATCTAAACTTCCGCTAACTTCAAACTTAACGCTTGTGTCTTCTACTTCGTAGTCGCGATAGCGCTGCTGTCGGGTAAGCGTGCGACCATCGTCAAATAAAGATTGGCGCGATGGTGAAAGTTCAGCATCCGACGAAAACCCCGTTAACGTAGAGCTACGGTAGTTTGCACCTACAACTAACGACCATTCATCGTTAATATCATGATTTAACGTAATTTGATGACCACGCGAATAAACCTGCGTGTCGCCATCGTTTGGGTTACCTAAATAACGTGAGCTTGGTACAGTGTCAAAATCGTTATCAAGTACTACTACACCACGGTCAAATAACTGGGCTAAATCTACGTATTCAAACTCATACGTTACACTGGTCGATGCGTTTATTTGATGATAAATAGACGGCGTAATCACCTTTTTATTGGTGTACACCTCATCGCGGTAGCTGTCGCTATCTTGCCACGCGCCATTTATTCTAAACGCGGTGGTGTCGTTAATGCCGTTTGTGTAATCACCTTCAACACGGTTAAAGCTGTCGCTGCCTAGGCTTAATTTTAGCTCACCTTGGGGCTCAAACTGTGGCTTTTTGGTCACAATATTTACAGTACCACCGGGCTCCGAGCGCCCATAAAGTGCTGAGCCTGGGCCTTTTAATACTTCTATATATTCAATGTTTGATACATCGCGCGGGCCGCTAAAACCACGCCCACCGCTAAAGCCATTAATTAAATAGCCCGATGGCATGTTTTCGTTACCCGAAAGGCCACGAATAGAAAAGCTATCCCATAATGCGCCACTGTTATTTTTTCGCGAAATACTCGCCGAAAAATCAAGCGCGTCTTGTAATTCGGTAATGCCTTTTTGATCAAGCGCGGCGCTGCTAACACTTACAATAGACTGCGGCATTTGTTTTTGAGGAATGTCGCCACGGTATGCTTGTTTATAAGTAACCGATATTTTTTCAATTTCGTCGGTTTGCTCTTGTGCAAGTGTTTGCGCACTAATGCCTAAACAGGCTAAGTAAATTAAAGAGTACTTCATGATTGATAATAGAGAATAAACAAATGTGATATTATAACGATAAGTTTAGCATGTGTTACTTTATAACAAAAAGACTTTTTTGAATTTAAAAATTGCATTAGCAGCTTTGTATACATCACGTTAGTATGGTGTTCTATTTAGGTTACTTAACGAAAATTATATGAGCATAAAAACAAACGCATTAATTTACTTTTTAGCCTTCTGCAGTGGTTTTTGCATTATGGGTATTGAGCTTTTAGGTGGGCGTATTTTAGCGCCCTATTTTGGCAGTAGCGTACATATTTGGGGCAGTATAATTACCGTATTTATGCTTAGCCTTTCTTTTGGTTATTTGCTCGGCGGTAAGCTCAGTACAAAAAATGCATCGCTTACTAAATACGGCTTAATATTTTTAGTTGCGAGTATAATGGTGGTGCCTATCACACTGTTTTCACAGCCTATAATGGAGTTTATTTTTACCCATATTGAAGATAGTCGCTATGGCTCTTTGCTAGCCTCTACGGCTTTGTTTTTTATTCCCACCATAATTTTAGGCATGATCTCACCTTATTCTGTTCGTTTATTAGTAACCGACAGCGAAAAAAGCGGCCAAGTTGCGGGTATTTTATATTTTGTAAGCACGCTTGGTAGTGCGCTTGGTACTATTATTACCTCGTTTTACTTTGTACTGGCGTTCGACGTAAACACCATAATTAGCGCATTTGCTTCTACGCTTGGGTTACTTGGCGTACTTGCAATTGTTATTAATAGCTTGGCAGGTAATAAGGAGTTGGCTCATGCTTAAATATTTACTTTTGGCTTTAAGTGTATTTTCGGCTGTAGCAACGGGCGAGGTCATTCATGAGGAGCGCTCTTTATATCGCAATATTATTGTTGATGAAACTCGTGACCTACGCTGCCTAAAATTTAACACCAAAAGCAGCCAAACAAGCCAAAGTTGTATGTATAAAAATGACCCTGACAAACTCGTTTTTAATTATACCAAGCTTACGTTTGCCAGCCTTTTAGTAACACAAAATCCTAAAAACGTACTGGTTATAGGCTTAGGTGGCGGCACGCTTTCTAATGTTATTCATGAGCTTTACCCTGCCGCTAAAATTCATAATGTTGAAATAGACCCAGCCGTTTTAAAAGTAGCCCGCGATTACTTTAACTTTATAGAAACCGACAACGTTACATCAAGCGTGCAAGATGGGCGTATATTTATAAAACGCGCGGCTATTAAAAAGCAAAAGTACGACTGGATCATTCTGGATGCATTCAACGGCGACTACATTCCTGAGCATTTGCTTACTAAAGAATTTTTTGAAGAAGTACAAAGCGTATTGGCCGATGGCGGTGTTATTGCAGCTAATACGTTTTCGAGCAGCAAGTTATACGAGCACGAGTCGGCAACATACCACAGCGTATTTGGTGACTTTATTAACGTAAGCCGCCCTAATCGCAGTAACCGTATTATTTTAGCGGGCATTAAAACTATGCCAACGCAGGCGCAACTTAACGAGCGTATTAGCGCTCTTGGACCACGTTTAAAAAAATACGATGTAGATATAAAAGCAATAAGCACCTATATGCAAAGCACCAAAAACAACCAAGACTGGCCAGCTAACACCAAAATACTGACCGACCAATACTCTCCAGCTAACCTCCTTAACTTTTAATGTTTATTAAGCCCCAATAAGGGGCTTTTTTGCGGCATACCTCTATATTTACTTAGCACGCTAACTAATGTTAAAATACTTAGCATGCTAACTAAATTAATGTGGTTATGACTACTCAAACTCCTTTTCACGAAACACTCGATTTAACCATTATCGGCAATATGGGCCGTGTTCATCGGCTATGCCGCGAAGCCGTTACCCTAGCCGTTGAGCCTTTAGGACTTACGCAATCACGTTGGACAGTCTTAATGCACATAGATATGCGCGGCGAAGGGTTAACTCAACTTGAGCTTGCTAACAGCTTAGGCATAGAAATGCCCTCTCTCACTCGTACTTTAAAACAATTAGAAGATCAGCTTTTAATCACCCGCAAAATAGATGAGCACGATAAGCGCAGTAAAAAAATTTACTTCACAGAGCAAGGCGGCACTATTTTGCATTCTTTGTTGGAGACAGTTAGCGACATAAAAAAACTGTTATACAGCGATTTATCTACTGAGGAGCTAGATGCCATGGCATTGTGTTTACTCAAAATGGAACAAAACGCGCTCAAATGTATTGAAGTTAATAAGTAAGGTTAAAAATGACTCCCGATCAAAAATTTGCACGCTATGTGAGGTTTTCTCTCATAGGGTTTATTTTCGTATTTATCTATTATTTAGTGGCAGATATGGTTTTACCTGTTACGCCTCAAGCGCGTGTTTATCATCCTGTTGTGCAAATATCTCCACAAATTAGTGGCCGCGTTACTAGTGTAGAAGTGAGTAATAACCAAACGGTTAAAGCGGGCGATGTATTATTTAGCCTCGACCAAGATCCATATATTTTAGCTAAAGAACAAGCCCAGTTAGCACTGGACGACGCAAAGCTACAAAATAAGCGTTTAGACACCAATGTAAAAGCACTAGAAGCACAAATAAGTGCAGCAAAAGCTAAACAACACGAACAAGCGTTACTCAAAAGCCGTGGCGAAAAGCTGTTTAAGCAAAAGTCTATATCGGAGCAAGAGCTTGAAAGCATTCGTGCAAATTTTCAAGCGAGTAAGTCAAATGTTGCAGCGCTTGAAGCACAATTAGCTGAAGCTATGTTAGCTCGTGGTGAAAGTGGCTCACAAAACTTAGCCATGCGACATGGCGCTAACCAATTAGCGCAAGCTGAGCTTAATTTATCGTACACACAGGTGCGTGCTTTAAGTGATGGCACCGTTGCTAATTTGCAGCTGCTCGATGGCGCTTACGCTTTAGCTGGGCAACCTTTATTAGCTATTGTTGCTAAAAAAGCTGATTTAGTTGCCGACTTTAGAGAAAAGTCACTTTCAAATATGAAACCAGGTGCTAAGGCACTGGTGGTATTTGATAGCCGCCCTGGTGAAGTTTACGAGGCAATACTTGATACGTTTGAAGCGGGTGTAAGTAGCGGACAGCTAAGTGCCAATGGCTTATTAAGCACCACCGAAACCAGTAATCGCTGGGTACGTGATGCACAGCGTCAACGTATTCATTTAAAGCTTACAGATCATCAAGATTTAATCGCTAATATGCCCAGTGGTTCTCGTGCAACAGTGCAATTATTACCGCAGTCGAGCATAGGGCAATGGTTTGGTTCAATACAAATAAGGCTTATTAGCTGGCTACATTATATTTATTAAGGAGGCCTTATGAGCAAAGTTGTTAGCCAAGGCCCACAATTAGACTCCAATGGCCTGCGCCAAGCATTGCGTATTGCTGGCGGGTGCACCATTGGTTTTACAATTAGTAAATTAATGAATTGGCCAAACGGTATATTTTTTACCGTTTACCCAATGTTGTTATTAGGCATGGTACCTACACTTAGCCGCGCTGTTATTACACAATTTTTTGCCTCGGCTGCGTTTAGTGCATTTATAGTACTTATTATGCAAGGGCTGTTTTCTCACTTACCTGTAGTAATGACCTTGTTAGTGTTTGCGGTTTTTTGTATTTTGTTTTATCAAATGAGCTGTGGAAGCGCCTTTTTATTTGGTGCTTTAGGTGTGGTGAGCTTGTCTATTCAGCTGCACTTTTCAAGTTATGTTGATCAAGGTACTAGCATTTACCCGCTTATTTTAAGTAATGGTTTAGCTATTTTTTTAACCGTAATTATTGCTGCAATAATGCATGGCCTATTTCCTGACGTAACGGCTCGGCCTGGGCGAGCAATGCCTAGCAAAGCAAAAGAAAGTATTCGTCATGAAGTGCTGCTTTGTGCAAGTGTGGCTACGCTTTCTTTTGTGGTTTTTCAGGTGCTTGATTTACAAGACTCTATATCGGCGCAAGCTGCGTCTGTACTCATTTTGTTTTCATTGTGCTGGAAAGCCGCAGGAATGGCTGCATGGCAACGTGCTATAGGTACGCTTATTGGCTGTAATGCTGCGCTTTTATCGCAATTGCTTTTGTATAGTCACTCAGACTTTTTACTTTTTCCAATCATCACTTTATGGATATTGTCGTTTATATTTGCGCGTTTTCATATTTTAGGCGGCGGTATACCAGGTATTGGTTTTGGCGTACTAACAACCTTTGGTATTTTGTTTGGTAACTACTTAGGCCCTGGGCAAGACCTAGTTTACAGCGCATTGTATAGATTTAGCTCGGTATCGGTGGCTATAATTTTAAGTTTGTGTGCAGTGTACATAATGCACCATATACTTAATCGCTTTAGCGTTACTCGCCATCATACTTTTGATTAGCACATTAATTAATAAACATAAAAAAAGGCTGCAGTTGCAGCCTTTTAATTTAAGATATGCGCTTATTTTTAAGCTTTAATCCTGCAATTAATAACAGCGGCCCCACAAACATGGCTAGACCATATACGCCCCCTGTTACTGCGTATTCGGGCTTATTTAAAAAGCTTATAGCAATTAAAATAGCCAGCGATGCGTTTTGTATCCCTACCTCAATACCCAGTGTAAGCGAATCGGTAAGGTTAAGGTTTGAAAGTTTTGCTATAAGCAAGCCAATAACCATTGAGCCAATATTAAGTGCTATACACGCCCAAAATACATCGTTAAACGAGTTTACGAGTAGTGCGCGCTCTTTTATTACAAGCGCGGCTATCATTGCAAGCATAAAAAATAATGAAAAACGCCTAAAAAACGGCTCGCTTTTAATAGCAAACTCGCTTTTAAAATGGCGCAGGCCTATACCTATTGCTACCGGTACTAAGGTAATTACAAATAGCCCAAGAGATGTGGTTAATATAGAAAAACTGGCATCAATTTGCGGGGCAAATTGGTGCATGGCAAAGCCAATAATAAATGGTGTGGTAATAATACTAATGGCGGTTGAAGCTGCAGTTAAACTTACCGAAAGCGCTAAATTAGCCTTTGCGAGCTGGCTCACTACGTTTGACATAGTGCCACCTGGGCAAGCGGCTAAAATCATTAACCCTATTGCAATTGGCGTGGGTAAGTTAAGTAAATAACATAAACCTAAAGCCAGTAGCGGCATAGCAATAATTTGCCCTACCAAACCCAAAGCAATTGCTACGGGCTTTTTAAAAAGTCGCGAAAAGTCGCCAAGTGTAAGCCCAAGCCCCATTCCAAACATTATAAGTGCAAGGGCAAGTGGGAGTATGATTTCTGTTAAAAATGATGCATTCAAATTAGCCGGCCTTTGTTGTTTTTAATGCCAAAAATACTTAGTCGTTAAATGAGTATAGGATTAGCTGCGTAGTTGTTGCTACGCGTTTAACTTATCTTTATTTACTAAATTATGGCTTTTATGCTTAACTTTTATCAGTAAACGCATTTGTTTGCACGGCTTTATTGTTTTAGCTTACGTTATTAGGTGTGTATTACATAGCAGTGGTAAGGTTTATGTAATTGGCAATGGCTGTAAAGCCCCTTTACGTTTTAACAACGTTGTTATTTATTTAAGATGTTAGCCACACGCTCACTTAATTCTGGCAATACGGTTTGTTCAAACCACGGATTTTTTTTAAGCCAAATATTATTGCGTGGGCTTGGGTGCGGTAACACTAAATGTTGTGGCCAATACTCACGCCACGATTTTACCAACTCAGTTAAAGGCCTATTTTTAGTATGAGGTAAATGATACGCCTGCGCATATTTACCAAGCACTATAGTAAGCTCTAAATTAGGTAGAGCGTTAAGTAATTGCTCTCTCCATGCGGGAGCGCATTCTTTACGAGGTGGTAAATCGCCCGACTTTCCTTTACCTGGGTAGCAAAAGCCCATAGGTAAAATAGCTATTTTTTGCGGATCATAAAACTCATCAACACTTAGCCTCAGCCATTCTCGTAGGCGTTTGCCGCTAGCATCGTTAAAGGGCTTTCCAGTTTCGTGTACTTTTATGCCAGGTGCTTGGCCAGCAATTAAAATACGAGCATTAGGGTTAAATTGTATTACAGGGCGAGCGCCCAAAGGTAAATGAGGTTCGCAGATCACGCATTTACTAACTTGCTCTATTAATTGGCTGGTATTCATGTTTATTTGGCCTTAAATGCTTAATATTTATCCTAAATGGCCATTTTCACCCAGTGAGTTGGTAAAAAATCGGTTTATTTTAATTAAAACGGCCAGTAGTTGGTAAAATCGTGATCTCTGTGTAAAACAGTGCTGCAGCCCTTATAATACTTACTGTTTCTCCGACCATACTGCAAATTCGTTACCGCTAGGTTCTGTAAAGTGAAACCGGCAACCGCCCGGAAAGTCAAAAATAGGCTTTATTATTTCACCACCAAACAGCACTACTTTTTTATAGGTTGCGTGAATATCGTTACTGTAAAACACCAGCAGAGCAGCCCCATTTTGAGTAAGCGATTTAAGCGGCGCATTAAAAAAGCCACCGTCAAGCCCTTGGCCGCTAAACGCTGTGTACTCTGGGCCGTAGTCGGTAAACTGCCAGCTAAATACGTTAGTAAAAAAGCTTTTTGTGGCTTTTAAATCGCATGCTGGTAGCTCTACATAATTTAGCTTTTCGTGGTTGCTCATTATTAGTTTGCTTTTAATACTTGGCTTTAATTGCCACTTTAAACCATTAGCTAATGGCTTATCAACAGCCTCTAAATAGCCAAGATCAGTATTTTACTAAGTTATATAATTTTTTATCTAAATTAACTCAGTCATACAAATGAGAATAGCTATCTTTTGTATTTGAAGCCTATATAATAGCGCCTTCATTTATCCTCCATGTTTAAATAAAGGGTTTGTTAACTATGCAGGCACCGTTGCATCGTGCATCTTTTACTAATTTTAATCTTGAAGCATTTTTTAAAATTGCTAGTAGTTACAAGGTATTAGTATTTTTACGTTTTTTTATAGCCATTGTAGGAGGCTATGCTTTTACCTCTGCTGGTATTGCTTTATTAAGTGTTGTGCTACCAATAGCCAAGCAAGATGCTGTGTTGTTTAGCGTGTCGGTCAGTATTTTAATTTATGCTGTTGTGTTTATTTATGCGTTTTCGGTTAAGTCGTTAAAGGCTGTATGGATCAGTATTTTACTAAGTACAGGACTGTTTATTGGCATACTTGCAGTGTTAAAGGGTTGGCTATGAAAGACAGTTTTTTTAGGTCGATGACGTGTCTACATACGTGGGTAGGCTTACTTACATGTTGGATCATTTACGTCATTTTTTTCGCAGGCACAGTTAGCTTTTTTAGAGACGAAATAAACCTGTGGAACCAGCCTGCCATTCACAATGTACAAGCACAAACCGACAGAGTGGCCGCGCAGCGCATGCAAATTGTTAAAGGCTTTGATTATTTAAGCCACCATGGTGCAGGTTCAAACAGCTGGCGTATAACATTACCAGAGCAACGTATTCCTTATTTAGTATACGGCTATGCAGAGCCAAAAGAGGCAGGACAGCGTCGCAGTAAGTTTATAAATACTCAATTAAACCCAAATACAATGCAAGAACTAGCGCCTTTTGTGGATACTAAAGGGGGCAGTTTTTTTTATCGGCTTCATTACCAACTCTACTATTTAGATGCCATAACAGGACGCTGGGTGGTGTGTTTTGCCAGCTTTTTTATGTTGCTTGCGATTATATCGGGTGTGGTAATTCATAAACGTATTTTTAAAGATATGTTTAACTTTAGGCGCAATAAAGGGTCGCGAAGCTGGCTAGATGCCCATACCCTAAGCTCTGTGCTTGCCTTGCCGTTTCATTTAATGATTACCTACACAGGTATCATTACACTTATATTTATGCTGTTCCCTTACCCAGCGCTAACAGCTTACGATAATGGTATGCGTGGCTTTTTTAACGATGTAACACCTAGTAATAATGTGACTAATAAAGCACAAGGTAGCGCAGCAATGTTGCCTATTAATACCATTTTGGATCAGGTTTATACTAAGTGGCCAGATGCAGATATTCGCAGTGTTAGAGTAAGCAAGCCTAATATGGCCGCCTCTACGGTTACTGTAATGGTAGACCCTGGTAAGTCGCTACGCGATCAAATGCCAAGGCTTTTATTTAGTGGTGCCACGGGCGAACTGGTTGATCAATCGGCAGATGATCTTACCAATAGCAAGGTGCTTTACGAGTTACTTAACTCGATGCATACAGGGCGGTTTGCCACTGCGCTATTACGTTGGTTGTATGTGTTAGGTGGGATTGCAGGCTGTGTGATGATAGCAACTAGCTGCATTATGTGGGCTAAACGTATACGCGAGCGCAGTAAAGGTAAGGCATCGTTTGGCTTACAATTAGTCGAAGGTTTAAATCTTGCGACTATTATGGGCTTACCCCTTGCCTCTTGCGCATTTTTTATTGCCAATAGGCTGCTTAGCCCAACGCTTGCTGAGCGCGGCGAAAAAGAAGTAACAGCGTTCTTTTTAGCTTGGTTAGCTGCAGGCGTAATTGCTCTATTAAAGCGAGATAAACTCCAGTGGCGAGTGATGGCTGCAATTAATGCTTTTGCCTGTTTGAGTGTACCTGTAATAAACGCGCTTACGACTAACGGCAATATCGTTAGTTATTTAATCCATAAACAGTGGGCGTTATTTACGTTCGATGCGTTATTTTTACTCTTTAGTATAATGTTTTTAGTACAAACCGAAAAATTACGTACTCCCAAAAACAATGTAAAAGCAGATAGTTTAAAACCAAGCACCCATCAAAAAGGAGAATAAGTATGATGGAATTACTTACTTTTAGCCTGTGTTTATTTGGTTTTAATGGTTTTGCGTTGGCAAAATTTAATCACTTTAAAGATGTTTTTAAAAAACGCCCTACTGAATTGCAACGTAAACAGCTTTTAATTATTGCTTGGATCAGTATTTTACTAAGCTTAGTCATTTGTGTTGTAACTCAAGGTAGTTATGGAGCTTTGCTATTTTGTGGGTTTATGAGTGTAAGTGTTTTAATTATAACAACTTTTTATAATTTGCTAACCGGCTATGTGAAATTGTTTAGTGTTTTAAATGCAGCATTAATCACAGTGAGTGGGCTATTTTTAGCATTAAAATAGCGTTAGTTGGTAAAAACGTGATCTGTGATTTTTAGGTTCAAATTTTTTAGAAAAAAAATGGCAAGCTATTAAGCTTGCCAACAACAAGGGGGATATTCAGTATGTCCAACACTTGCATGTCTCGTTGCAAGTGCAGCTAATATAGCCTCAACATATTTAACTTACTTTACAGTAAGATGATCCTTTTATTACAGCTGTAAAGGGGCTTTACACAGCTATTGCTTAACCCAAATAATTTGCTCTGTTGCGAAACCAAGCTCTTTAGCTTTAGTTGTAAAATGTTGTTTAAGTTCATCACTAACTGTAGGTGTGCGCGATAAAAACCATAAATAATCACGGTTGTAGCTCGTTATAAATGCATACTGGTAGTCAGGCTGGTCAAGTTCAAAAATTACGTAAGCGCCATAAAATGGGCCAAAGAACGACACTTTGAAATGGCCTGTATCAGTCCCTTCTACAAATTTAGCTAAACCCTCTGCTTCATTCCACTTTTGCTCTTTAGTGATATAGCCTTTGTTAAGTACCTTTACAGTACCGTCATCGTTTACTGTGTAGGTAGCTGTTACCTTCTCCATACCTTCTTCAAAAGAGTGATCTAGGCGAGCAATTTCGTACCACTTACCTTTGTATTGCTCAAGGTCAAAGTTTTTAACGGGGGTAATACCTTCAGGTGCACTTGTGCAGGCAGTGAGTAAAAATAACCCTGTAATAAGTAAAATAGTCGTAATCGATTTCATGAAAGCTCCTTTTTTAAAGTGATGATGTTTGTACGACCGCAAGCAAATAAAGTTTGCTAGCCGATTAAAATAAATTGCTATAGGATCAGTTAAATACTAGAGCAATTAAAAGATTAAAGCATGAAAATATGGGTAGATGCCGACGCGTGCCCCGTGGTCATAAAAGAAATTCTTTTTAGAGCAGCAGAGCGCACGCAAACACCAACCATTTTAGTGGCTAACCATGCAATGCGCATTCCGCCTTCAAAATTTATTAGCCGCGTACAGGTTTCTAGTGGGTTTGATGTTGCCGATGATGAAATAGTAAAGCGTGTAGAAAAAGGCGACTTAGTCATTACGGGCGACATTCCACTTGCCAGCGAAGTTATAGATAACGGCGGCCAAGCACTTAACCCGCGTGGCGAGCTTTACACGCCAGAAAATATTCGCTCGTTGTTAAACGTGCGCGACTTTATGGATACTATGCGCTCAAGCGGCGTTGAAATGAGTGGCGGGCCACCACCGCTTAGCCAAACTGACCGCCAAAATTTTGCAAATAACCTTGACCGCATTTTAGCGCAAAATAAGGCAAAGTAAGTGACAGAACAAGTTGTTGGTTTAGGTGAGTATGATTTTAACGTAGCCGTATACGTCGCAAAAGCACCGCCTATGCCCTACTTTGAAACCCTGCAAAGTATTGAGCCTGTAATAAACGAGCAAATAAATACCATAAACCAGCACTGTGGAAATGGTTGGCGTAAGGTGTTTAACGTATACGCTAAAGTGTTGTTTGCATTACCGAGCGAACATTACAGCTTTGCAAAACAAGCCGATAGTTGGCAAGCGTATCGCGATAAATTTTTACTGCAAAACAACAGTAAAACAGCCCTTTTATTTAGTGCGCCCATTATTAACGGTACTAATAAACACCAGCTGCATATAATTGCTGGGCGTAGGCACGCTAAAAACTTACTTCAACAAGGTAAGCTTAATGCGCAATTTAATTGGCTAGACGACGAGTTTGCAATTGATACAACGAACCACATTATTGTTTGCCCGTATTTTGATTACAGACAGTTAAGTAATATAAAAATAGCCCGTTTAAGCGCACTAGTTGCACAGTTAAAAAACACTAAAAACAGATCGTAAGGAACTACTATGGCCGGAATTTTAGAGTTAAATGAATTATTAAAATCAATGCAGCCAGAACTAAAACAAGGTGAATACATATTTTGCTGCTTAGCAGGCAACCTTGCTGACTACGTTCATTTAGACCCGCTCGCCAGCTACGTTGAAGAAGAAGGGCTAACCCTTATTTTAAAAGCTGAAACTGCCGACAAAGCCGGTATTACTTACGAGGGTAAATATAATTTAATTACCCTTAATGTGCATTCAAGCCTAGAGGCTGTAGGGTTAACTGCTGCGGTATCGGCTAAATTAACTGAGCATAATATTAGCGCCAATGTAGTGGCCGCGTTTTATCACGACCATATTTTTGTACAAACCGATAAAGCACAGGCGTCCATGAAGGCACTTGGTGAGATTAGTTAAGAGCTAATTTGATACAAAGCCGATATTGCAGTATCGGCTTTTGTTTTATTTATCGCTGCAAAAGTGCTGCGCTACAGACTCCAGTTTTACTTTATCGCCTGCAGTTACGGCTACACATTGTGTGTTTTTATCGAGTTTTTGCTTTTGAATTACAGTAAATTCACCTTCGTTGGCAGCGTATAAATTATATTGATAGGCGTCATTACCGCCTTCAAATAGTGCCGTAAATAACCCTCCTATTAAGCCGCCAATGATTGCTCCGCCTACCATTTCTTCAGTGTTACCATCTAAGCTGTCTACAAAGCCAAACCCAGCGCCTGCTGCTATGCCTGTGCCTACTTCAGATGAAAGCGTTACTGGTTGCATTGATTCTACCGATGCGTAGTAGCGCTTAACTATTTGGTTTTGATTGTTTCTATCTACCCCTTGAGATGCGCAGCCTGAGAGTAGTAATACCGCGATAAGATACTTTTTCATGTTGAACCCCTATTAATATTTAATAGGAAGATTGTAAGCATGCAAGCATAAAAAATATGTGAGGAGTTTGTTTGTAGCTGTTAGAAGTTGTAAGCATGTGTAGTGAACTACACACATTATTTTACTCAACCACCAACTTTGACACCACCCATTTATGCAGTGGATTTTTATTGTAACGTGGATGCCACGCGGCTATTACATCAAACGGGGCTGGTAGCTGTTGCAGCTCTATTTTTACCAGATCTGAACTTACCGCGCGTGAGGGTAAAAACGCAATGGAGTCGGTGGTTTCTAAGTACATAGGCACAATAGAAAAACACGGTGCCGACACAACAACATTGCGTGTTAAATCAAAGCTTTTAAACCAATCGTCAATAGAGCCTTTAAAATTTGGGCGCGAAGGCGAGGCAATAATACTTGGATAACTGGCTATTTTCGCTAAGGTCGGTTTTGTCCCTGCTATTGATGAGTTAGCGGAGGTAACGCAAATATGTTGCTCTTCAAATAACTTAATAATGGGGTAAGTACTTGGGATGTAGTCGGGGAAGGCAATGGCTAAATCAACTTTACCGTTTTCCATTAAATCGTGCAGGCTGTCGAGTTCAAAGTCTCTTATTATTAGTTTTAAATTAGGCGCGTGATCTCTTAGCTCTTTTACAAGCGCTGGCAAAACAACTTGCTGTGCGTAGTCGGTAGCGGCTATTACAAAGGCACCATCAACCGTTTTTGGGTCAAATATTTTAGGTGCTAATAATGCCTGAAAGTCGTTTAATAGTTTGTCTATGTCTACCGATAACTCCTCTGCATAAGGCGTTGGCACAAAGCCGTTGGTTTTTCTTAAAAACAGTTGGTCGTTAAATACATCACGTAGCTTTTTTAGTTGCTCACTCACTGCTTGCTGGGTTAAGCCCAATTTACCGGCCGCTTTTGATGCGTTTTTTTCGCGAATGAGCGCTTGAAAAATACGTAGCTGTTTTATATCTAGCCTGTCTAACTTACTCATACCAATGCCTTTGTTGTTTAAGCATGATTAACGTATCACATTACCATTTATTTTTGTATCACTTACAAATAATGGTTGTTTCTAATTGTTGAGCTACCGCCTTACTATGCTCCTACACACTAAATTGAATGATTGGAGCAAACAATGAAAACAGTAATTTTAATAGGCGCACTGGGCAAAATGGGTCAAGCGGCATTAACCGGTTTATCTAAGCATAAAGTAATTACAGCGGGTCGCTCGGGCGAGGTAGATCATATTGTTGATATTACGAGTGAAGCGTCAATTACCGCTTTGTACGAAAAAGTAGGCCACTTTGATGCAGTAGTAAACACAGTAGGTTTATGCGAATACGACACCTTTGCTGATATGAGCGAAGCCCAATGGATGACGACCGTTATGAGCAAAATGATGGGGCAAATTAACCTTGTACGTATTGGTCAAAAGTACATTGCCGATGGCGGCTCTTTTACGCTGATTAGCGGTATTTTAAACGTTAAACCTATCCCTTTTGCGATTGCCGATGCAACAACAAGCGGCGCAATAGATACGTTTGCAAAATGCGTATCACTAGAAATGCCGCGTGGCACGCGTATTAATGTGGTTAACCCTACTGTGCTTGAAGAAGCATGGGACGTATATGGCGAAATGATGCCAGGTTTTCAACCTGTACCAAGCAAGCTTGTAGGTAAAGCGTTTGAGCGTTCAGTTGATGGCTTTATTACTGGCGAAGTTATTTTTGTAGATGCATAACTACCCGCCAGATTGGTGAGAGAAACTAGCAAACTAACAAGCGCTTTGCATTAACAGTAACTGCAAAGCGCTTAAACACAGATTTTAACAGGTGATGAAATGAAAAAATTAATACCCGTATTTGCGATATTACTGGCCGCAGGCTGTGCCAATATAGCGCCAAGCTCGCAATATGTTAGCGAGCCAGGAGCCAATTCTAGTAAAGAATGTAAAACTATACCGCGCCATAAACATACGGTTAAATGGTGCAGGCCGCATCCTTCAAGATAAGTTAAACAACGTACCCGCTAAAACCAAGCGCTTTAAAATAAAGCTTAGGAACGCCGTATTTACACTCGTTAAGTAACTCGCTAAAGCGCATTCTATCAAGTGGGTAAAATTCACTTTCTAAGTTTTGAGCTGTGTAGGCTTGCCCTGCATCGCTTAAGCCTAAATCGGCACACACAGTAATTTGTGCTTCGCGCTCAAAGTCGGTTTCGGGTTTCATTAAATCGCTAATATATAAGTGTGCGCCTTTATTTAAATTAGCTTTAATGTTTTTAAGTAGCTGCTTTTTACTGCCGTCGTCTTCTAAAAAATGCATTACGAGTAGGCATAGTGCGGCGTCGGCCTTTGTTGAAAGTTTATTTAGCTCGCCTTCAATAACGTTAACGCGCTCTGCTATGCCGTGCTCTTCAAACTCTTGTTTAGCAATGGCGAGCATATCACTTGAAGTATCTTGCGCAGTAAATTGCCAGGTAGGGTTTAAAGCAGCCAGGGCGATTACTTCTTTGCCTGTACCCGCGCCTACTACTAAAATATGCGCATTATCGTTAAGAGTTGCTTTAAGTTGTGCATTGGTAAGTTGGTGTAATAGCTCATAACCAGGCACTAAACGTGTTATGCGGCTATTGTATTGAGTTGCTTGCTCGTCTTTAAATGTTGGCATTTTTAACTCCTTTAATCAGCTTATAAAACTTCAACAGTGGAGTATCCACCACTTTGTTTACTTACATGTACTTGCGTGGCTACACGTTCGCTCATTTCGCTCACATGCGATATAACGCCTACTTTGCGGCCTTGTGCTTGTAATGAATCGAGCGCGTCCATAGCAACGCTGAGTGTTTCGCTATCTAACGTACCAAACCCTTCGTCAATAAACAAAGAGTTGATTTGTACTTTGTTTGACGAAAGCGATGCAAGGCCTAATGCCAGTGCCAGTGATACTAAAAATGATTCACCCCCAGAGAGCGTATTAACCGAGCGTTGTTCGTCGGCCATGTCGCGGTCAATTATGGCAATATCGAGCGATTGCGCAATGGCTGTGAGCTCGTAGCGCTTATTAAGGATTTTTAAATGGCTGTTAGCATAATGCAGTAATATTTTTAGCGTTTGTGTTTGCGCTAAATTACGCATGGTTTTACCGGTTGCATCGCCTAATACTTTATTTAATAAATGCCACTGCTCTACCTGTTTTTTAAGGGTAGCGAGCTGCGTTTGCTTACCTTCAAGCGCTTTGGCATTTTGGTTATGCTGCTCTATGGCGGTATTAATGGTAAGTAAACTATTTTGCTGATCAGTTTGCTTTGTATTTAATGCCGCTAATTGCTCGCTAAGTTCAGTGTGGTTTTGTGATGGCTTGTTAGTATTTTGGTGATCTGTATTCGCACTTTGTTGCTGTTTAAGCGCAGCATTTGCATCAGTAAGTGCTGCTGAAAGCTGCTCAAACTGGGTTAAATGGGCTTTAATTTGCTCACTACTTAACGTTAGTAAAATTGTGATCTGCTCATGCGTTGCCTCACTGTACTGGGCTTTAAAGTCACTAAACCATTTGTTATAACGCCCATCAAGATTTACAAGTTCAGCGTTTTGCTCGGCTAAGCGAAGCTCTGCGTTTTTAAGCTCAATTGCATGCTCGTCTCGTTTTTTAACAGCGCTATCGTAAGCTTGCTGGCTTGCGTTTAACTTTGTTTGGCATTGCTCAAGCTGGGCATTAATTTTTGCTTGATAGTCGTTTGCGCTTATTTGCTCGTTATTAAATAACGCAAGGCGCTCACTTTGTGTTGTATTTTGTAGCTGCTGAGCACTGTTTAAATCATCTCTTAGTGTTTTAAGTGCACTCTCGCTTTTGGTAATTAGCGGCGTAAGTTGCTGCAATTGCTGATTAGCAGTGTCTATTTGTTTTTGGCTTTGCTCAAGTTGCGCATATGTTTGTTGATATTGTTCAACCTGCTGGCTTAAATCACTTAAGTTAAGTGAGCCTGCTTGCAGCAGCTGCCAAAACTCGCTGTGTTTAAATTGTGCATTAAGCACTGTAGTGAGCTCATTAATTTGCGACGTTAGCTCAGTGTGTTTTGTATTTACTTGGTTTAGTTTATTGGTTAATTCACTATTTAAATTATGTAATTGCTGCTGTGTTTGCTGCTCTGCTTTTAGTGAGTTTTGTTGTTGGTTTACTTTTTCTTGCAGGGCATTTTGCTGTTTTTGCGATTCAAAATACTGCGCTTTTTGCCCGGTAAGCTGTTTATAGGTTTCTTCTAGCTGCTCGGGTGTAAGGGCATTTAGATGAGTACGCGCAGCTTCCATGGTGGTTTTTATTTCATTTCGTTTAGCACTAAGCGTTTGAATTGTTTGGCCGTGCTGAGCGTGTTCGGTAACGAGTACGGCATGCTGTGTTTGATGCGTGTGTAACTGCGTTTGGGCACTATCAAACTGCTTTTTAGCATTGGTATAGCTGGCTTCAAAATCGGCTATTAAGTTGTTTAATTGCGGGTTTTGATTAGTAGCATAGGGGTGCTCGGTTGCACCGCACACTACGCAGGGCTCGTTAGGGTTAAGCTGTGCGCGCAAATGCTCTACGTTTTCGCTGGCACGCAGGTGAGCTTGGTTTAGCGAGTATTCGTTATGTTTTAGTGCTTGTTCGCACGTTGTGAGGTTTTGTAAAAGCGACTGCTGCTGTTGCTCACTTTGGCTAAGTTTAGCTGCAATGTTATTTTGCGCTTGCGTACTTTGCTTAAGCTCTTGGGTAAATTGTGTGTAGCGTATTCGTTGCTCTTTTAAATAATCAATATTTTTAAGCTCGCTGTCGCATTGCTCAATATTAAATTGGCGTTGTTGCTCGTTCAGCTCGTTTAGGTTTTTTTGATCATGGCTTAGTTGCTGCTCTTGCTGCTCTACCTTTTTATTTTGCGCTGTTAAAAGCTCAGCCTGTTTGGTTTGCTCTGCTAGTAACTGCTGGTTTTGAGTTGCTGTTGCATTTAGCTGCTCATTAGCAGATAGATACTGATTAAAGCTATGTTGGTAGTAGTTCCAATCATTGGCTAGCGGTTTAAGCTGCGTATGCTCAGCAAGCCATTGCTGATGCTGCGTATTTAGTTTAGTTGCCTCATCAAGCGCAGTTTGGCTTTGCTTATGTTGAGTTTGTAAATCCGTTAATTGCTTTTGCTCTTTGTCGCTTTGCTGAGTAAGGCTAGTAATGCTTTGTGCGTGTATAGCAAGCTGGCTGTCGAGCTCGCGGGCTTTTGCAATAATTGGCTCAGCAGATTGCTTTTGCTCTTGCGCTGTTTTTAATTCGCTTTGCTTTATTTTAAGTGTTGCGGCCTGCTCCTCAATAAGCGCTGCATGGTCAATACTTTTTAAGTTACTTATTTGTGTATTAAGGTCTTTATTTTGCGCCGTTAAATACTCATGTCGCTTTCGGTTATCTTTTATTTCAAGCGCGCTTTGTGCTTGTTTTGCTTGCTCACTTTGCTGTGCAATTGCTTCAAGCTCGCTATTAGCATGCTGCTGATTTTTTGTGGCTTCTCCAAGAGCTTGCTCAAGTGTACTGGCTTGCTTATACCAGTTTAGACTTTGCTCTGTGCTTATTAGTGCTTTTTTAGTGTGTTCTATTTGCTGTTTTAGCTCATTAAGCGTGGTGTGTTTTACTGCTAATTCATCTTCACTTAATAAGGTATAGCTTGCGAGGCTTGCTTGAAGTAAATCAAATTTATCTTTTAGTTCTTTGTTGCGCTCAAATATACGTTTTCCAATCAGGCTAAATTTATCTGTGCCTGTTAAGCACTCTAATAATTGCGCGCGTTCATCACCAGTGGCTTTTAAAAAGGCAGCAAACTCATGCTGCGCTAATAATACCGCACGGGAGAATTGCTCAAAGCTTAGCCCTATTTTGGTTTCTATTTCTTTTATGGTTTGGCTTTTGTCGGCTATGAGGGTTTCATCGGGCAAGGTAACTAACGTGTGCTCAGCGACTTTTAATTTACCCGTTACTTTTTTATGAGTGCGCTGAATTGAATAACGGGCGCGGTAAAGTTGTTTGTCTTGCCCTATAAAATCGACCTCAGCGAAGCCTTCCCACTTTCCTCGGCGTAATAAGTTACGCGCATCGTTTAATTTTATGCTGTCGCCATTAAAATCAATTAGGTTGCCTTTATCGCCTTTTAGGCGAGCCGTTTTTGTGTAAAGTGCTAAACAAATGGCATCTAAAAAGGTACTTTTACCCGCGCCGGTGTCGCCGGTTATAGCAAACAAGCCCGCATCTTTTAGTGGGGCTTGGGTAAAGTCGATTTCGGCGTCAACTATAGATGCTAAATTATGTATGCGTACTGCGGTAATTTTCATAGTTGTTCTTGCTCCGTCAGCTCACTTATTACATCGTTTAAAAGCGCTTTTAGTTCATCGGGTACACTTTGCCCAGCCATATCTTTATCATTTGCGAATGCTTGCTCTAATAAATTTTGTGGATTTAGCATTTCAACTTCACTTAAATCTTCAAATACAGATTCGTTGTCGTCTGTTGCTGATTTTTCACGTACTCGTTCAATACCGCAAAATTTTATATTTTTGCCTTCAAGTGCTTGTTCTATTTGTTCTCTGAATGTGGTGTCGGTATCGCTCGATTTAAGTTTTACGCGTAAATAAGGTGCTACTGTATTTTGCGCTGTATCGAGGGTTTTAATTTGTTCGCACAGTTCATTTAATGGTACACACTCCCCTTTAGGTAATACAATAACGTCGGCTGCTCGTGGAATGTAAAGGGGGTTTACAGTTGTGCTAATGTCATGTTTTTCATCGGTTTTAAATTCGATAACATTAACTTGGTGAGTGTAATTACGCTCTGAAAACGACATAGGAATAGGCGTGCCGCTGTAGCGAATAGCGTCATTTTTAGCAACTTGTTGCGCTTTGTGTAAATGGCCCAGAGCTACATAGTTGGCTTTTCTGCCAAATACATTGGCTGAAATAGACTCTTCCCCACCTATCACTAAGTTACGCTCTGAATCACTTGATATGTCGCCGCCTTTAGCATGTAAATGGCCCATTACTATTAACGGTGAATTTTGTTCATTAACCTTATAAGCATGATCTAAGGCAAGTTCATATGCTTTTGCAACGCCTTGTGCGTAGCTAGGGCCGTTTTTTGTTTGGCTTAGGGAACTAATATCACTTGAACGTAAAAACGGCATAGCAACGATTACAGCGCGTTTATTATTAGTGTTTATTTCTATAATAATATCGTTAGGCGTTGATACATCAAAACGCCCTACTACATGGGTATCAAATTGAGCCAGTAAAGGCTGAGCCGCTAATATACGATTAGCAGAGTCATGGTTGCCCGCAATAATTACCACATGTAATTGTGGGCACTGCTTTTTAACATCTTTTATAAACTGATAAAGTTGGTTTTCGGCGCTGGCGCTAGGTGTTGCCGTATGGTAAATGTCACCTGCAACTAATAATAAATCTATTTGTTGCTCAACAAGTGTGGCAAGTAACCAGGTAAAAAATGCTTGATGCTCTAAACGGCGGTCGTGTTCGTAGAATTGTTGGCCAAGGTGCCAATCTGAGGTGTGGAGAACTTTCATGTCGCGCTCTTAATAAAACCGTAAGAGCGCCAATATACCCAAGGCAGTTAAAGATGCAAGCCTCGGGTGTGCTTTAGCTTTAGGTTAAGTTATACCACGCTGCAAAAATAACCGGTAAAGCCAAAAGTGCCATTAATAATGGTAATTTTAGCGTTTTAGTTTGCTTTGCTTGTAATGCTTTAAGTGCGTTCGTTTCGTTACAGGCCGCTACTTTATCAATATAAAAATAACCTGAATCGAGATACTGCTTGCAGTTGTTCTCACTTGCTGGGATTGCAATTAGTTCTTGTTGTTTTTTTAGGATGTAAAAATCCATAAGCCCACCGCATTTCTTACTAGTAATCGATACAAATTTGAGGATAAACGTGACGAATTTATTTGCCTCAAATAAAAAGGTGGGCGATTTTAAATATAAACAGCAACAAAGATCAACCTAAAATTACACAATTTTTAATTTATCGTATAAATAGTTAAAATTAGCGAAAACACCGCAATATTTGCGCCAATTATTAACCATATTTTACTGTGTTTATGTTCAGTAGGTAGGCGTTTTAGCGCATCTTCTTTATCATACGCTGACACAACATCTACATAAGAATATTGGTCAGCTTCGTAGCGTTCAAGTAATGTTTTTTCAGCAGGAATTGCCTCGAGCTGATGATCTTTTTTTACGATGTAAAATTTCATACTGTGCTCCTTTAACTTTTTACTTAATTTAACTTTAAGCTATTTCTATGAATTAGACCTGAAGCACAGAAAATGTGCACAATTATGTGTTTTTGATTCCCTATATAACTGCCTTTTGTAAACCCCCTTTACACTTTAAAGTTCGTAGTATTTTGTTACAAAATCACTTTATTTTTTTATACAAAAAACTAAGCGAATATCACCCCAAAAATACGGCACTTGGTCGCTAATTTATTGAAGCGTGTAGGTATATTTGTCAAAGTACAATCACAAAATTATTTTAGGACTAACAATGAAAAAAATAAGTCTTACGCTTAGTGCTTTTGTATTGCCCCTAGCAATATCTAGCGCAGCTATGGCGTCATCTGTTGAGCAAACAAAAGGCTCTTACGTAGATAAGTTTCGTCAATTAGATGAAGCCCTTCCAACACCTAATGTTTACCGTAGTGCAGCGGGTGAACCGGGTGAGAATTACTGGCAGCAACGTGTTAATTACGACATTGATGTAAAGCTTGACGAAAAAAAGCGCCGTATTACGGGTAGCCAAAGCATTGAATATAAAAATAACTCGCCACATACGTTAAAATATTTATGGTTACAGTTAGATCAAAATATATTTAAAAGCGACTCTATTGCTGAAACAACTAAAACCTTTAAAAGCACACTTAATAGTTTACCGGCACAAAAACCAGCTAAGTTAAGTTTAGGTGAGCTTCGTCGTCAGCAGTTTATGAGCGACAACGAACTAGGCTATACAATTAGCGGCGTTAAAGATGATGATGGTAAAGAGTTACGTGTAACGGTTGTTGATACGTTAATGCGTATTGATTTAAACGAGCCATTAAAGCCAGGCAAAGAAGCTGAGTTTAGTATGAACTTTGCTTTTAACATTGTAGAAGAGGATGCTGTTGGGGCTCGTTCTGGTTACGAGCACTTTGAAGAAGATGGCAACGATATATTTTTACTTGCTCAGTGGTTTCCGCGTTTAGCTGCTTATACAGATTATGAAGCATGGACTAACAAGCCATTTTTAGGCTCTGGTGAGTTTACGCTTGAATTTGGTGACTACGATGTAGAAATTACCGTTCCTGCGGATCACATTGTATCGGCAACGGGTAAGCTTGATAACGCAAGTCAAGTACTTACACGTACTCAGCGTAACCGCTTAGAAAAAGCAGAAACGTCAAAACGCCCTGTGTTTATCGTTACTGAAGAAGAAGCGTTAGAGAACGAAAAAGAAGGTACCGACAAAACTAAAACGTGGCACTTCAAAGCCGAAAATGTACGTGACTTTGCTTGGGCGTCTTCTCGTAAGTTTATGTGGGATGCAAAAGGGTATCAGCAAGGTGGCGATGTTCAGCCGCTTGTAATGGCTATGTCGTTCTTCCCTAAAGAAGGTGGCGACTTATGGAAAAAATACTCAACGGAAGCTGTAGTACACACGATGGAAGTGTACTCTAAGTACTCTTTTGATTACCCATACCCGGTAGCACAGTCTGTAAATGGCCCAGTGGGTGGTATGGAATACCCAATGATCACCTTTAATGGCCCACGCACCAAGCTACAAGACGATGGAACGCGTACTTATTCTCAGGCTGAAAAACGCTTCCTACTTGGCGTAGTTATTCATGAAGTTGGCCATATTTACTTCCCAATGATTGTTAACTCAGATGAACGCCAATGGACGTGGATGGATGAAGGCTTAAATAGCTTTTTAGATGGCGTTGCTGGTCGTGAATGGGATCCTACGATTCCTTGGGGTGTTGAGCCTCGTGACATAGTAAGCTACATGAAATCTCAAAACCAAGTGCCAATAATGACTCAGTCTGACAGCGTGCTTCGTTTAGGTCCTAACGCTTATACTAAACCTGCTGCAGCGCTTAATATATTACGCGAAGTTATTTTAGGTCGTGATTTATTTGATTTTGCATTTAAAGAGTACGCTCAACGCTGGAAATACAAGCGCCCTACTCCTGCAGATTTTTTCCGTACAATGGAAGAAGCCTCTGGTGTTGATTTAGATTGGTTTTGGCGTGGTTGGTTTTACACCACAGACCATGTAGATATTTCGTTAGATAAAGTGTACAAACTGCGTTTAGACACTAAAAATCCTGATATTGATTACGGGCGTTTACGCGATATTGAAGCTGAGAAGCCTACATCGTTATTTGTTGAGCGTAACCGCGCAGAAGGCAAAAAAACGTGGGTAGAGAAAAACACTGACGTTACCGACTTCTACGATGAAAACGATCGCTTTACTGTTACCAATAAAGAGCGTAACTCGTACAACAAGTTCTTAAAAGGCTTAGAGCCGTGGGAGCGTAAAACGTTAGACCGCGCGCTTGAAGAAGATAAAAATTATTACGTTATGGAATTTTCAAACCTAGGTGGTTTGGTAATGCCTATTTTATTAGAGCTAACTTATGAAGATGGCACTACCGAAGAGCGTTATATTCCTGCTGAAATTTGGCGTCGTAATTACAAAAATGTTCAAAAGTTAATAGTTACAGATAAAAACAAACCACTTGTTTCGGTAACTGTTGATCCGCGCTGGGAAACTGCAGATGTGGATGTTGAGAACAATAACTACCCTCGCCGTATTATTCCTTCTCGTATAGAAGTGTACAAAAAGGAAAAGAGCAAAGCTAAGGTTAGCCGCGATATCATGCAAGATATTAAAACTGAGCTTAAAACGGACGATAAAAAAGACGAAAAGGATGACGGTGAGGAGCAACAGTAATGCGCTTTTTGCTTGTTATTGTTTGCCTTTTAGTTGCTGCGCCAAGTATGGCGCATCAACTTAAGTCATCAGTTACTACTGTGCTTTTTAATAAACGTACGAGTAATATTGAGCTTATGCATCGCTTTTACTTACATGACACCGAACACGCTGTAGGTAAACTATTTGAAGGCAAGGTCGATATTATTAGTAATAAAATTGATCAGCAGCGTTTTGCAAAATATGTTGAATCGCACGTAGCTTTAAAAACGCTTAGTGGTGAGACTTTAAAACTTAACTCTGTTGGAGCACAAGTAGATGGTAAGTTTTTTTGGGTATACCAAGAAGCTGCTATTCCTAAAGGGATTGAAGGTATAAAAATGAGTAATGGCGCACTACGTGACTTATGGCCATCTCAAGTAAATATGGTAAACGTTGAAGGTAAAGGTAAGATTAAAACTCTAAACTTTAGCCAAGACGATACCTGGCTCGAAGCTCGCTTTGAGCAAAACTAGTATCTAACTTCCCCAACCGACGCGCACAATAATTAATGTGCGCGTTTTCTTTATAAATTTAAACTACGTTCAGTTTTGATCTGCTATAAGTAAATTTACGTAAAATTTGGTAGTTCAGTTTGTATATTTACCTTTTATTGCGCATGCTACACTTAGAAATTATATTTACTGTGTTATCAATAGATTGATAGCTGTGTAAATAAATAATTTAAATATGGTTTCATTTATTCTTTTATTCAAAAGTATAAGCAGTAGAGATTTTTATGTTTAAATTTCATTTAGTATCGACTAAATTCAGGGAATGATATGACTACTCAGGTAGAGGCTATCCGTGGTGTAATTTTTGATTTAGATGGAACGCTAGTTTCGTCAGAATTAGATTTTTCGCTTATAAAAGCACAAATTGGCTGTCCTTGTGAGCAAGACTTACTTGATTACATTGCGCAGTTACCGTCTCCTTATATGCGTGAGGAGGCAATGAATATAGTCCATCAGCATGAGTTGATTGACGCTCAGAGCGCGAGTATTTTACCAGGCGTTGCTGATGCAGTTAATGCTTTGAAAGCCAAAGAAATTCCGATGGCTATTGTAACGCGCAATTTTGACAAAGCCGCTGCAATTAAGCTTCAAAATAATCCACTTCCTATTGAAACAGTATTAACCCGTAGTGACGCGCCAGCAAAGCCCGATCCGAGTGCATTAAATGCAATTTCTATTCTTTGGAATATAAGCCCTAGCAATTTATTGTATGTAGGGGATTTTCTTTACGATATTCAAGCAGCTCATAATGCTAATATGCGCGCGTGTTTATATGCTCCAGATACAACTCCAGCATACGCCGACCAAGCCGATTATGTTTTACATGATTTTATAGAATTAGTGACCTTAGTTGATAGTTACTCTCAAAAAGTAGAGTTATGTTAAATAGCGCGCGGTTTTAATTATTCAAGAATTAGAGCTGTATTATTTAAATTTGTTAACTAGCCCAATACGGATGAAATTGGTAAAATATTGCAAAAGCTAACGTATTCATTAGAGGCATAAAATGGGCAGAGCATTTGTAGTTCGTCAAAGTTCTATGATCAAAACAGCCAACGCAAAAACAAAAATAAACTCAAAGTACGGTAAAGAGATTTACGTTGCAGCAAAAAATGGCGAACCCGATCCTGAAGTTAATCAAACACTACGTCGCTTAATCGAAAAAGCTAAAAAAGATCAAGTTCCAGCTCACGTTATTGAAAAAGCAATTGAAAAAGCTGCTGGCGGGGCAGGCGAAGATTACGCTGTTGCACGCTATGAGGGTTACGGACCAGGAAATTGCATGGTGATAGTTGATTGTTTGACTGATAACCCAAACCGTACAATAAAAGATGTACGCTTGCCGTTTACTAAAACTGACTCAAAAATTGGTACACCTGGCTGTGTTGCACACATGTTTGATCATTATGCAGTACTTGGTTTTGCTGGTGATGACGATGAAGTTGTACTTGAAGCACTCATGATGGCTGATGTAGATGTAAGCGATGTTGAGTGCGAGAATGGTAAAGTATCTGTTTTTGCACCGCCAACAGAATACTTTAAAGCTAAAACAGCCCTTGAAGAGGCATTTGAAGGCATTAACTTTAAAGTTGATGAAATCACATTTATCCCTCAAGTTAATATTGAAATTGAAGACGAAGAAGTGATTGCTAACTTTGATAAGTTTATAAATATGCTTGAAGATTGTGACGATGTACAAAATATTTATCACAATGCTATTGTAAAAAATTAGAGTAAATTCTTTAAAAATACTAAAAAAGCGCGTTTTGTGTAAGCAAAACGCGCTTTTTTACGTTTGAATAAATGTTAGATATTCATGCCGGTTATTACTCCAATCTGCAATTAAACTAAACCAGTTTGAAGGATTGAATTTATCGCTAATTGCGTTAAAAACGCCATAAAATTCTTATATTTTGGCTCATACATGAAAAACCAGCCCGAAAGCTGGTTGACACGAAAAAATGACTCAATATAGCGTTAATTTAATTATTAACTCATTTGAGCCTTATATTTAATACGGTAGCTATGCAGTAATGGCTCAGTGTAACCACTTGGTTGTTTAGCTCCCTCTATAACTAAAGCTAAAGCCGCTTGATATGCAATGCTATTTTTAAGTGATAGCTCGTTGCTTGCCATAGGTTTATAAGCGCTGTCGTGCTCGTTTTGGCCATCAACTACTTTTGCCATTTTTGCCATTGTTGACTCTATTTGAACTTGCGTACATACCCCATGGTGTAACCAATTAGCCATGTGTTGGCTTGAAATGCGAAGCGTAGCTCTGTCTTCCATTAAACCTATATGGTTTATATCGGGCACTTTGGAGCAGCCAATTCCTTGGTCTATCCAACGTACAACATAACCTAAAATACCTTGTGCATTGTTTTCAAGCTCACTTTGAATATCTTCTTTTGAAAGCGCTGTAACGTCATCCATTAATGGTGGCGTAAGCAAATCATTTAGGCTTGCTTGTGCACGTGTCGCTATGTTTTGTTGCACGTTAAATACGTTTACATCATGGTAATGCATTGCATGTAAGGTCGCTGCAGTAGGGGAGGGCACCCATGCGGTATTGGCACCAGATTGCGGATGCGCAAGTTTTTGCTCCATCATTAGTGCCATTTTATCTGGCATTGGCCACATCCCTTTACCTATTTGTGCCTTGTGACTTAAGCCACAAGCAAGGCCAATATCTATGTTACGGTCTTCGTATGCTTGGATCCATGGCTGCTTTTTAATCTCTGCTTTTGGTAATACGACTCCTGCATGCATTGAGGTATGAATTTCGTCTCCGGTTCTATCTAAAAAGCCGGTGTTAATAAATACAACACGCTCTTTAGCTCTATGTATACAGGCTTTTAAATTTGCAGAGGTACGGCGCTCTTCATCCATAATGCCCATTTTAAGTGTATTTTTAGGTAAAGCTAGTGCCTCTTCTACGTGGCTAAACAATGTGTTGGTAAAGGCAACTTCGTCGGGGCCATGCATTTTTGGCTTTACAATATTTATACTTTGAGCGCTTGAGTTTTTCATGCCTGTTTTTTTGTTTAAGTCGTGCAGGGCTGCTGTGGCTGTAAACATTGCATCCATAATGCCTTCAAATACAGGCTGGCCATAAATATCAGAAATAGCCGGATTAGTCATTAAATGGCCTACATTGCGGACAAACATCATGCTACGGCCTTTTAAGGTAACTGTGCCACCATCAAGAGCTGTGTATGTTTTATCGCTTTGTAAGGTACGCTCTACTGTTTTATCTCCTTTTTTAAATGACTCAGTTAAGTTACCTTGCATAAGGCCTAACCAATTTTTATAAACTTGTACTTTATCCTCGGCATCAACGGCGGCTACAGAGTCTTCGCAATCCATTATGGTGGTAAGGGCGGCCTCGAGTACGACATCTTTTAAGCCGGCTTTATCGGCTTGGCCAATAGGGTGGTGATGGTCTATTTGTAGCTCTAAATGTAGGCCATTATTTTTTAATAAAATAACGCTTGGATTTTGCGCTTCACCCTTAAAACCAATAAGTTGTGAAGGGTTAGCAAGCGTTGTTTGCGAGCTGTCGCGAAGCGTTATAACTAGGCTACCATTAACTACTGAGTAATTAGTGCTTTCAATGTGCGAGCCATTACTTAACGGTATTGCTTTATCTAAAAACTGGCGCGCGTAAGCCATTACTTTAAAGCCACGCACTGGGTTATATGAGCTGCCTTTTTCGGCTCCATCGTCTTCACTTAGCACGTCTGTGCCGTAAAGAGCGTCGTATAACGAGCCCCAACGAGCATTTGCTGCGTTAAGCGCAAAGCGTGCATTACTAACAGGCACAACTAATTGTGGGCCAGCTGTAAGTGCGACCTCAGGCTCAACATTTTGAGTCTGAATACTAAAATTTTCAGGCTCTTTTACCAAGTAACCTATATCTTGTAAAAAAGAGTGATATGCAGCGCTGTCCCACGATTTATTTTTTAAGTGGTAGTCGTCTATTTGCTGCTGTAATTGCTCTCTTTTTTCAAGTAGTGCACGGTTTGTTGGCGTCAGTGTTTGCACTATGTTTGCAAAGCTTTTCCAAAATTGTTGCTCTGATAAATGAGTACCTGGAAGTAGCTTTGTTTTAACAAAGTCAGCTAGCTGTGTGTCTACGCTTAGCCCTGAGTGTGTGAGAGTGTGAGTCATAATTACCTTCCTTAAACGGTGCCGTGTGTTGTTTTTATAAGTGTGTGTTAAACAAACAATACCGCATAAACACAGTGTTGAGTGCTTTTTGCTCATTCATAAAATATATAGCCGCAATAACAACTATAAATTTACTAAATCTAAAAAATGAGCCTAATGTTGAATTAAGCAAACGGAGCACACACTCCTAGCCACTCTCACAACATTAAAATAATTTATAGACCCGTTCGAAGGATTTTATTATGACAACGTACACACACGAAACAGACACTCTAGCGACCCTTTGCCAATCCCAAGGTAATGCGTGGAAAGCAATTAACCCAGAGTATGCAAGCCGCATGCGTTTACAAAACCGCTTTCGTACTGGGATTGAAATTGCACAATACACAGCAGACGTAATGCGTGAAGATATGGCTGCATACGATAAAGATACAAGCCAATACACACAGTCTTTAGGATGTTGGCATGGTTTTACTGCGCAGCAGATGATGATGGCTATTAAGCGTCATCAAAAAACAACTAAACGCAGTTACGTATACTTAAGTGGTTGGATGGTTGCAGCGCTTCGCTCTGCATTTGGCCCATTACCCGATCAAAGCATGCACGAAAAAACATCGGTACCTGCATTAATTGAAGAAATTTATACGTTTTTAAAGCAAGCTGATGCACGTGAACTAGACCATTTGTTTAACGATTTAGATGAAGCAAAAGCAAATGGTGGTGATGTACAAGCTGTGCTTGATAAAATCGATAACTTTGAAACCCATGTAGTGCCAATTATTGCCGATATTGACGCAGGCTTTGGTAACGAAGAAGCAACCTACTTACTTGCTAAAAAAATGATTGAAGCCGGCGCGTGTGCCATTCAGATTGAAAACCAAGTGTCTGACGCTAAACAATGTGGCCACCAAGCGGGTAAAGTAACCGTACCGCATGAAGACTTTTTAGCAAAAATTAATGCAGTACGTTACGCATTTTTAGAACTAGGGATTGATAACGGTATTATTGTGGCACGTACCGACTCGTTAGGTGCAAGCCTTACACAAAAAGTGCCGGTATCTCAAACGCCTGGAGATTTAGCTAGCCAATACAACGCCTTTTTAGAAACTACACCTATTAATGGGGTAGATGACTTAAATGAAGGTGATACCGCAATGAAAATCAACGGTGAGCTTTGTAAACCAACTCGCCTTGAAAATGGTCTATACCAGTTCCGCGAAGGCACTGAAAAAGACCGCGTAGTACTTGATTGTATTACCAGCTTACAGTCGGGCGCTGATTTACTGTGGATTGAAACAGAAAAACCACATGTTAAACAAATTGCAGAACTGGTAAACCGTGTTAAAGAGCAAGTACCTGATGCTAAGCTTGTATACAATAACTCGCCTTCATTTAACTGGACGCTTAAGTTCCGCGAGCAAGTGTACCAAGAATGGCAAGAAGCTGGCCGTGATTTAAGTGCTTACCCAAGCCTAGGTGACAACAAAGGCTTAATGGCGCCAGAAATGGATGACACTGAGCTTGCTCAAGCAGCTGATTTACTGGTACAAAACTTCCAGCGCGATGGTGCACGTGAAGCCGGTATTTTCCATCACTTAATTACATTACCTACTTATCATACAGCTGCACTAAGCACTGATATTTTATCTGAAGGTTACTTTGGTGACATGGGGATGCTTGCTTATGTACGTGATGTACAGCGCCAAGAAATTCGCCGAGAGCAGGCGTCAGTTAAGCATCAGGATCTTGCTGGTTCTAACATTGGCGATACGCACAAAGAGTACTTCTCAGGTGATAACGCACTTAAAGCAGGTGGTGAAGATAACACCATGAACCAATTTTAAATTCCTAACTAGATAGTGTTACTCAAGGGCCGGTTGGCCCTTTTTTATTATTGTAAATAAAGTTAGGTCATTGAAGGCATAGTTACAAATCATACTTTAACTAACCAAATTATTTTGGATCACAATTTAACTACCTGAGCAAACTTACAGATCAGACTTTAACTAACACGGTGTAAAACACATTTTTAATGCTAATTTTTACCGTAAAGGGCCTTTGTTGGGCATTAAAAGGCCGATAAGTTACTGATTTTAGATTTATAGGAAGATTTGATGCGTTTTATAAACCGATTTTTTACTAACTTCTTTTAACTATAAAACAAAATTTTACTAACTGAGAGGTTATAAACAGTGGCTCAAACCGATTTTTTACTAACTCAAACTAGTTAAAATAGTATAAACCGAAATTTTACTAACTGAAGTTTTGGCTAAGTCCGATATTTATCTGCCATAAAACTGTAAAGGGGGTTTACAGTTTTAATGCTACAGCAGTAAATATAAAAGCCACTTATTTAAAGTGGCTTTTATTTGAGCTATAGATTTATTATTTTAAAATTAGGTTATTTAGTGTGCTTATCAAACCACCATTGAATATACGCAACTTTGGTCATTAAGTTAGATGGGCGTGTAGTAATTCCGTGAGATGCATTAGGAATACGCACCATTGCTGTATCAACACCCTGTAGTTTTAACGCTTGATAAAACTGCTCAGTTTCTGATATTGGTGTACGGTAGTCAGATTCTCCAGTAAGCAACATGGTTGGTGTGGTTACATTACCTACGTAGCTTATTGGTGAGCGCTTCATGTAGTGCTCAATATGATCCCATGGCTTACCTGGAAACCAGTAATCAGCAAAAAATGGATAAAAGTCAGCAGTTAGTACAAAGCTGATCCAATTAATAACAGGTTTAGCAACCACTGCAGCTGCAAAGCGGTCAGTGTGGCCTACAATCCATGCTGTTAGTACACCACCGCCAGAGCCACCGGTTACAAATAATTTAGACTCATCAATAAAGCCTTTTGCTATTACTGCATCAACGCCAGTCATTAAATCATCAAAATCGTTGCTAGGGTAATTATGGTGTATGGTTTGAGCAAACTCTTTACCGTATGAGTCACTCCCGCGAGGGTTCATGTATAAAACTACATTTCCTTTTGCAGCAAATAACTGTATTTCAGCACTAAAATGAGGGCCATAATTAGCGACAGGGCCTCCATGTATCTCTAGTATTAGTGGGTATTTTTTATTACTATCAAACTCAGGCGGGTACGCAATCCAGCCCTGAATAGGCAGCTCATCGTGGCTTGATTTAACCCAGATTTCTTCAACTTTGGCTAATTGTTTGGTGTCGAGTGCATCCGCATTTAAGTTTGTTAAGCGCTCAGCTTTGCCGCGCTTAACTTTAGCTACATCTGCCGGGCGTTGGGTGTCTGCAAGGGTAAAAGCAATATCACCATCTTCACTAATATCAAAATCCCCTCCTGAATAAGGACGACCAAACGCAACGCTGCCTATTTGCTCGGTGAGCACTTTACGTTTACCGCTACGAGGCTGATAGGCAAGGGCTGTTTGACCTTCATCGGCATAGCTAAAGTAAACCCCTTTTGAGTTAGCACTCCATTTAATTTGGCTCACGCTTCTATCAAAGTTAGGAGTTAAACTTTTTGTATCACCCGTTTTTAAATCACGAATATAAAGCTGGGTATTTTCGTAATTAGTGCGCTTGTCATCATACCCTGTATATGCTAAATAACGACCATCAGGCGATACTTTAGGCTGCTCGTCAGGGCCATTTCTATCAGTGATTGGCTCAATTGCTAAAGTGCTTAAATTAAGTTTATACACTTCGCTATTGGTTGGTTTAAGTAAGTTTTGCTCGTGTCTGTTTGCTGAAAAATAAAGAGATTTACCGTCTTTACTAAAACTAACATTGCTAGCGTTATCAAATTCATCATTTGTGAGCTGCTGTGCATTCCCACCGTTTGCATCTATGGCAAAAAGCTGGCTGAATCCTTTTTGCGTATAACCGCCACCATCTGCTCGATAGTAAACATCGTCAATAAACTTAGCAGGTTCTGCCCACGTTGCACCTTTCGGCTTTCCCGGTAAGCTTACTGGCGCCGAAGAGTTGCTTGGAACAAACATGCTAAAAATAAGCTGGCTTGAATCTGGGCTCCATGAAATAGTACGAGGGGAGCTTGTTAAGTTACTAATTTTTGCTATTGCACCGGTTTTTAGCCACTTTATATAAATTTGGCTACTGCCATCGCGGGTAGATATAAAAGCAAGGCGCTGACCATCTGGAGAAAGCACTGGTGAGTAATCCATGTGCACGCCAGAAGTTAATGGCTGCATTTGCTTTGTTTTATAATCAACAGACCAAATATTACCTACTTTACGGTCGGTTTTTATATCCATGCGATTACGCACAAAATAAACCGTTTTACCGTCTTCGGTTATATCTATTTGATTGGCGTATTCTAAATTAAATACGTCTTGTAATTGCAGTGTGTTTTCCTCAGCGTAGGCTAAATTACTGCATCCTAAAACGAGGCTACCAAAACTAAGCGCTAAAAACTTTTTCATTTGTGATCCCTGTTGTGGTTTTTATGATTCTAAATGTATTTATATGTTAGCTGCTTAGGGATTAAAAGGGAGATGCGGTGAAGCTCATGTAAAACTCTATGAGTCAAAGCTGTAAAGGGGGTTTACAGCTTCAATTAAAGGTAATTTAAAGACTTAGTCAGCTGATTCGCACAGTGATTTAATATCTTTAATAAGTGCTATGCCGTCTGAGTTGTCGCCATGTACACATAAGCTATGTGCGTTGAGCGTAAGTTTTTTTCCTGAGCGAGTTGTTACGCTACCATCAGATAAAAGCTGAGTTACTTGCTCTAGTAATGCTGTTTTATTGTGAACGCTACCTTCAAGCGTTCGTGAAACTAAATGTCCGTCATCGGTGTACTGCCTATCGGCGAAGGCTTCAAGTATTAGTTCTACGTTTTGCTCTTTTGCTTTTTTAATATGCTCGTGAGCACTACCTGTGGCTAAAATCATTAATTTTAATTTGCTAGGGTAGTTGGCAATAGCATGTATAACCGTGTGCAATATTTGCTCATCAGCCATCATGTCGTTATAGAGTGCGCCATGGGGTTTAACGTAACTAAGCGTTAAACCATGCACTTTTGCCATCCCCTCAAGAGCCGCTATTTGATAATGCAGGCAATTAGTAAGTTCTACTTCGCTAAGGTTCATTGAGCGCCTACCAAAACCCTGTAAATCAGGGTAGCTAGGGTGAGCACCAATTTGTACCTTATGCTGCTTAGCAAGTTTAAGAGTTTTAGCTATTACATCAGCGTCACCTGCATGAAACCCACAGGCAATGTTAGCCATATTAATATGCGGCATTACATCATCGTCTAGCCCCATGTTCCATGAACCAAAACTTTCGCCTAAATCGCAATTTAGTTTCATGTTAGTGCGCCTTTTGCGGTTTGATTGTGATAGGTAAAACGCCATTTGCTTGCTCTTTACCAAGTAATACTTTTGCTAACGCTGTAAAAGCGGGGCCAGAAACTCTCTCGTTTTTATCTATATCAATATTGTACGCGTATGATGCAAGCACTGCCTGAGCATATTCACCATATGTAGCAATATCGTACGGCGCCCTTAAACTAATAAACACGGTACTTTTATTACTTTGCTGAGCTATTTCTAATAATGACTCAAGCGCTTGAGGTTGTTGTGCAGTACTAAGAGCAAAATTAGGATCATCTTTTAAATCGTCTATTCCGCCAATCTCTACTGCACTTTGATTAGGTGTGGCATTTGCAGCAATAATTACATCAGCCGAATTTATTTGCTTGCTAGCTTGTTCGGGATCAAACCCTTGTAAGCTACTACAGGTATAAGTTAATACTTTCTCGTTGATAGCTTCAAGTGCTTGCTGCATCGCCATACATTTACGTGTGTCGGGCATAATAATATGCACACGCTGCGTATTTTTTAGTTTTAGTGGCAAGGTGCTATCTGTATTTTTTACTAGTGTAATAGCCGCCACTGCAAGCTCTGCTTCTACTGTACGGTGAGCTTTGCTGCCAATAATCTGCTTTGCATTAATAAGCGCGGTAATAGGATCAAAATTAGTGCTTAGCTTAAATTTACTTTTTAAAGTGGTAATACGCTTCGCAGATTGTGCTATTTCGTGCTCATCGAGTTGTTTTGATTTTACAGCGGCTACCAGCTCTTTAATTAGAAAGTCTAGCTTGTTTAAATCATCGGGAGTTCTTATTTCTATAGGCATAAGTGCTATATCAACACCTGCCGCAAAGGTGTTAATAACCGCTTGAGTTGGCGTAAAAAAGTGGCTAATACCCGCCATATCAAGCGCATCTGTAACCACGACCCCTTGATAGTTAAGCTCATCTCGCAAAATATCAGTAATAATAGTACGTGACATAGTGGCGGGTTTAATCATGGTTTTACCATCAATACTTACAAAGGTACTGCTATCGAGTTGCGGGTATTGAATATGTGCAGTCATTATCATACCAGGGTTTTGCTTGGCGATAATATGTTTAAACGGCGCTAGATCTTGCTCGTAAATAACCTCTTTTGAATGGTTTACTTGGGGTAGCCCTGTATGGCTATCGACACTTGTATCACCATGTCCAGGAAAATGCTTTAAAGAAGTAATAACGCCGTTACTTTCAAAGCCAGCAACTTGAGCTGCACCTAATTTGCCAACCAGTGTCGAGTTTTCACCAAAGGATCGAACATTTATTACAGGGTTGTCAGGATTCATATTCACATCAACTGTAGGCGCGTAATTAACATTAACTCCTAATGATGCAAGTTCTTTTGCTATGACTGTTGCCGTTTTAGTTGCGTATTCAATACCGTGCTTTTTGTAGGTTGCGCCAATCGACATATTACCTGTAAAGGAGGTCGCTACATCGCGAGGTAAACGTGCTACGCGTCCGCCCTCCTGATCTATTGAAATAAATAGCGGCAACTTACTGCTTGATTTGCTTGCTGCAGTTTGTAGCTGCGTATTAAGCGTAATCGTTTGCTCAATTGATTGTGTATTTTCAGAAAATAAAATAACACCACCAATATTGTGTTTTGTTACTACATTAGCAAGCTCGCTTGGCAAGCTAGTCATTGGGGTACGGCATTGTTTACTTGATCCTTGCTCACAGTAGTAGCGAAAGTCGAGTATTAACTTTTGGCCAAGTTGCTGTTCAAGAGAAAGTGCTGATTTAGCAAAAGAAGATTGTAATGGCATTAAGCACCCAGATAAAAAAACAAGAGACGATACAACATACTTATTTAGCAAAATATTCTCCAAAGCTAAATAAAATTAGATAAGTACACGCAGCTTATCTACTTTTACGCGCAACTGCAAAGCGCGTATTGATAACGATTTTTAGTAAAGTATAGATAGTATAATTAATGGCTTAATATTCAGCTAAGAGTTATAATTGACGGCTTTTTTACACTTTAAAGTGTTATTAATAACGAGTTGTGGAAGCGTTTTGATTAAAAAATTATTACCTGCTTTAAATTTAAGGTTTCTTATATTATTGCTCGCATTTTCTGCTGCAATGAGCACACTAGTGGGAAGTTTTTACTCTACTTATCAGGTTCAAAAAGAGCAGCTGACCAAATTTACGCTTAGAAGTAACCTAGCTTATGCACAAAAGCTAGCGTCCGCAACTGACAATTTTTTAGAGTCGGCTCTTCAGCAACTGGCTTATTCAGCTAACGTTATTGAACATCAAACAGATGACCTGCAGTTACTAAATAGCGAAGTAACCCGGTTAAACCTTCAAACAAAGAGTTTTAATTCTGTTGTGGCTAACGTTAATGGAATTCTTGCTGCTACTTCTCCACACTTTGCTACTATAATTGGCCAACCAATAAATACGCCAGGTGCAATTGAGGCCACTAATAAGAAACGTCCGTTAATTAGTAAGCCGTATATGTCGGCAGCTGGCAACTTAATTGTTTTTATATCGCATCCACTATTTGATTTAGAGGGCAATTATTTAGGCTATATTGGCGGCTCTCTTTATTTAAAAGAAAAAAATATTTTAAATGCCCTTTTAGAGCAGCATTATCACGAAGGGGGCTCTTATTTATATGTGGTCAGCTCAAATAAATATATTTTGTATCACCCGGATGCACACCGTATAGGTTCTTTAGTTACTGATAATGCAGTTGTAGATGCTGCGTTAAGTGGCAAAAAAGGCGCGTCGCAAGTACTTAATAGTAAAAATAAAACCATGTTAGCAGGCTATGCACCTGTTGCGTCCTCTGGTTGGGGCATAGTGGCACAAAGACCTCTAAAACTAACGCTTTCATCACTAGATGTATTAACTATTGAAGTAGTTAAGCAAACGATCCCTATGGCGTTAATTACATTTATACTCATAGGCTTATTTGCGCACTTTATTGCAAGGCCATTAAAGCGCTTAGCCGACAATGCTGACACCCTTGACGATCCTCAAAGCTTAGAAAAACTAAAAGCGGTTAAGTCTTGGTACTTTGAAAGTCATAGATTAAAAATGGCGATGCTAAAGGGGGTTAATATATTACAAATGCAAATAGGGCAGCTTCGCCATGATGCGCAAACAGATCCTCTAACTAACACTCATAATCGAAGAAGCCTAAATGGTTTATTAAACCAGCTTATGTTTAAACAAACACCCTTTGCTATTTTAGAAATAGATATCGATTTTTTTAAACGCGTAAACGATACCTTTGGCCATGATAAAGGTGATGAAGCGCTTGTTTACTTAACAGACATCATTAAAAAGCTCTCAAGAAAAGACGATATTGTAGCCCGTATTGGCGGGGAAGAATTTGTGCTAGTGCTACCTAACGAGGAGGACAGTAAAAGTGCTTATACAATTGCGGAGCGCTTACGCACCACTGTCGAGTCTTCAAAAATAGATACTATTGGCTACATTACTATTTCGATAGGTATAGCAACTTGGCCAGATCACAGTAACGATATTGACCAAGTTTATAAGTGTGCCGATAAAGCACTTTATTATGCTAAAAACCATGGCCGCAATAGATGTGTAATAGCTGGTTCACTCTAGCTATTCCAACTTTTGAATGTAATTACAGATACTTACTTATTTTTGTGCATTAAAAGTTGATATTATCTCTGTTAGCTAATCACTCGTTATTTAATTAGTTATAAATGCTTGACAAAATATTCGAACTCTATATAGTGGGCCGCAGCTAGAAAGAAAGCATGTAATTTATAAATCTCCATTTCGTTGTTGTATAAGTAATACTTGTAGTACCGTCCTGAAGTTTTTAAGTACCATCTCATTTTTTGCTACACCCGCTCATATGAGCATATTTTTTTATTTTATATCAGGATATTACAATGTCTAACATCGTATCAGGTACAGTTAAGTGGTTCAACGAGTCTAAAGGTTTTGGTTTCATCGAGCAAGAAAATGGCCCAGACGTTTTCGCACATTTCTCAGCAATCAAAAGCGAAGGTTTCAAAACTTTAGCTGAAGGCCAACGTGTAGAGTTCACTCTTTCACAAGGTCAAAAAGGTCCTCAAGCTGATAACATCACAGCTGTATAATTTTACTTTTTAAGTAAAATGAAAAAAAGCGCTTAAGGCGCTTTTTTTGTGTCTGAAATTTGACTCAACCTAAGCTGCGCCTATTATTAATGTAAGTTCATCAGTAGGTATCGTTATCATTAAGTCCTTCCTCACACTCGTTTTTATATTTATCAGCCATTATGTACAGGCTGAAGATTTCAAGCTCACGATCTACACTGAGCACTTTTCACCATACAATTTTGAAAGCAAAGCGGGTCAGCTTGTTGGCATAAATCTCGATATTGTAAAAGATGTATGCTTTGCGTCAGACATTATCTGTGAATTTAAAATACTTCCTTGGAAACGTGCTTACAGCCTAGTCCAAAAAGAAAAGCATTCAGGTATTATTTCTATCGCTAAAACGTCCCAAAGAACGCCTATTTTTAATTGGGTAGGGCCTTTGGCATCCAGTGAAACATTTTTTTATAAACTTAAAAAAAATACTCAGTTAAAAATGAACAGCTTAAATGAAGCTAAGCAGTTTTCACTTGCTATTGTAAGAGGGGATATTTACGAATCGATAGTCAAAAAAGTAGGGTTTGAAGCAGGTAAAAACCTTTTGTCTATAGGTGATGAAAAGCAATATATGCACTTGTTTTTAAATAGTAAAATAGACTTAATTTTAGGCTCAGAGTACACAATTGGTTATCAGCTTTCGCCTTTTGGGTATAGTGAGGACGATGTCGTTAGACTGCAGGAATTGCCAATACCTGAAATAGCAGGCAACTACATTGCGTTTAATAAATCAGTACCCAATTACATTGTAGCGCGTTTTAATAGTGAGTATGAAAAACTTAAAAGGAAGGATAACTTTTCAGCTTATAAAAAGCGATATAAGCGCTGATGTTAGTGACTATAAGGGAGAGCTTTATTCTTTTTTACTTCTAAGAATGCTGCTTGAAGGGCTTCAATTAGTTGAATATCTGTTTTTTTATTAGCCGCCAAGTAGGCATCAATCGTCAACTCATCAATTTTATAAACGAATTTTAAGTGCCCAGGTTCTAGCTTTAAATAGTCACTCATTTGCTGCATGTATAAAGGATCATCAACAATTAATTCTACTTTTTTTGCCAATAATAAAGAGTATGATTTTTGTATATCTGATGTAAGTACTACTTTAAAACCAAGTTTAGTTAAAGTTTGTGTAGAAAAGTCATTTCGTTGCATCGCAATTTTGTATTTTTTTGCCTCCTCTGTGCTGTTGATTTCAATATCATTACGTGACGATAAACTAATAAATCCTAGCTCAAAGCGTCCTACAGGCCCTATCCAATAAAATAAATCTTCGCGTTTCTCAGTGCGTGCTAAGCTGTAAATAAACGTGTTTTTAAGCTCTTTAGCGACTTTATATGCTCTTGCCCAAGGGTACATTTGTATATTAGGTTTTAGCTTGGCTTGGGCGAAAATATCCCTTATAAACTGCGTGCCTTCACCCACTACTTCACCATTAACTAGTTCTTGATTAGGTGGAGCAAGCTCTGTTACCACCAAGTAGTCATCTTGCGCTACGGCGGCTAGGCAATAGGTAAGGCATAAAAGGTAAATAAAGGGTTTCACAAGGTATATTCATTATTTGGTTTATAAGCATAAATTAAGTGTGGCTTAAAATATAAAAAATACAAAAGTAAAATTGGCATAAATTTCTTTAATAACAAAAATTAAGCTAAAAGTTAGGCATTTTATTGATGGTAATTTGCTTATGCCAATCTGCAATAATACTTAATCACTATGCGGGGCTAAGCGTGTTGCTACCTGCGTTAAAATATCTTCATTTACGACCGCATAAATGCAGAAAGTAGAGCAATGCAGGAGCAATTGCCGAGAACAATTAAATAGCGAATTTTTTGTCTAGTTATCAACACGTTTTTCCACCCTCAAAAATAGAGTTCAATTAAGCGAATGTGTATTAGGTAAGATAACCTAAGGTTTGAAGATATTCTCATGGCATGCAAAGCTACATACAGCGCTAAGAGTTTTAATAACCAGAACTCTGGTTAAATAGAATGAGTTACTATGTTTGTAATAATAGCGGCTTAAAGGGTATATAAAGACTTATGAAGAGTTTGCTTGTGTGAAGGTGAGTAAACAGAAGGAAGGTTAATTATTAAAGCCCTAAAACGATAAAAGGGCCTTGCGGCCCTTGGTGAAGTATCGTTCAAGTCAGATAGTACTTTAACCCCTTAAAGGACTATCTTCTTGTTTTGCAACACCTGAGTTCATCTCAATAAGTTTCTAAGCTAGCGAGAGGAAAAACCCAGCAATTGCTGCACTCATAAGGTTAGCCATAGATCCTGCTAACACTGCTCTGAGCCCTAAGCGTGCGATATCCTTCCGCCTGCTAGGCGCCATACCGCCTAACCCACCTAGTAAAATGGCTATCGATGATAAGTTAGCAAATCCACACAATGCAAAAGTAACAATTGCTTGCGTGTGAGCGCTTAACGTATCGCGATAATTTATAAAGTCTAAGTAAGCAACAAACTCGTTTACTACTATCTTTTGACCAATAAAGCTGCCGGCTATAATTGCTTCATCCCACGGTACACCGAGTAACCATGCAACAGGAGCAAATAAATAGCCTAATATTTCTTGAAGCGTCAATGTTGGGTAATCGAACCACCCGCCAACGCCGCCTAATAAACCGTTTAGTAGAGCAATTAACGCCACGAAGGCAAGTAGCATTGCACCTACGTTAAGTGCTAAATGCATGCCGTTTGCGGCGCCTGATGCAGCTGCATCAATTACATTAACTGGTTTATCATCATCACTTAAATCTAAATCTGCTAAGTTATCTTTAGGAGTTTCTGTTTCTGGCACAATCATTTTTGCCATTAAAAAACCACCCGGCGCGGCCATAAAGCTTGCCGCAATAAGATACTTAAGGTCTACACCAATAATTACGTAACCGGCCATAACAGAGCCTGCTACAGTGGCTAAACCACCTACCATTACTGCAAACAATTCAGACTTAGTCATTGTTGCTATAAATGGCTTAACTATTAGCGGTGCTTCAGTTTGGCCCACAAAAATATTGGCCGTTGCTGAAAGCGATTCTGTACGCGAGGTTTTCAAAAGCTTTTGTAAACCACCGCCTAAAATTCTAATTATCCAATCCATAATGCCAAGGTGATATAAAACAGCGACAAGCGCTGAGAAAAACACAATAACCGGCAATACTTGAATTGCGAATATAAAACCTAGCGTATCTTGCGACGCTAGAGGGCCAAATAAAAACCCAATACCGTCATTTGCATAACCAATAACCGATGAAACGGCTGCCGACATGCTTGTTAATACATTTTTTCCTGCTTCAAAAAACAGAACAAAACCGCCAATAACGACTTGCATAGCAAACGCTATGCCAACGGTTCTTAAACTAATTGCTTTGCGGTTAGTTGAAGCCGCAAAAGCAATACTTAGCAGCACAACCATGCCCACTAAGCTCATTAATGTTGTCATACCCATGTTTCCCGTTATTATTCTTGTAGTAAATACTTGATTTTACTTTTAATAATATCAATCGCAACACGGTTCATACCGCCTCGAGTCACAACTAAATCAGCGTTATGCTTAGAAGGCTCAATAAATTGATAAAACATCGGTCTAACAGTTGCTTGATATTGCTCAACAACAGATTGTAATGTTCTGCCTCTTTGCTCCATATCACGTTGCATACGTCGCATTAAGCAAATATCTAAAGGTGTATCAATAAACACCTTAATATCAAATTCTTTATTAAGCGCTTTATCGCTCAGTAATAAAATACCTTCTACTATTAAGATTTTAGCAGCCGGTACACGTCGCGTTTTATCGCTACGGGTATGCTGTGCATAATCATAAGTTGGTACTTCTACAGAGTTTCCACTACGAAGTTGTGTTAAATGCTCAAGCATTAGTTCATGTTCAAATGCATCAGGATGATCGTAGTTAGTTTGCGTACGATGAGCCATAGGCAAATGAGACTGATCCTTGTAATAAGCATCTTCTTCGATAATGGCGATAGCACCAGGTTCAAGCTCGTTAACCAGTTCGTTGTATATAGTTTGGCTAAATAGAGATTTGCCAGACGCAGATGCGCCAGCTATGGCTATAATTGTAGTTCGTGTCACTAAAGTTCTCACCCACACAGAAGGATATATTGTTGGTAGATCACAATAGCAAAAAAGACACGATTAATCTCTTTTGCTTCGCTCAAGAACGCAAATTTATAATGTTTAGGTTTTATGAAACAGGACTTTTGTCCTGTACGAAAAATTCGATCAGCGGATAAAGTAACCACCTAGAAGCAAAGTGAGGTCAAAATGGCAAGAGCAATTATCTTAATGGCGGATAGCCTAGGAATCGGTGCAGCACCAGATGCAGACAAATTTGGTGATCTTGGCGCTAATACATTCGCTCACTTACTTAAAGCATATTATGACGAAACGGGCAGTGCACTATCGCTACCTAATTTATCTAAATTAGGTTTAGTAGATGCATGTGAAGCTGCCGGTGGGGAAACGTGTTTAGTATCAGATCGTCAAACACCGCAAGGTGCTTGGGGTTATGCTAAAGAACTTTCGAGCGGTAAAGATACACCATCAGGTCATTGGGAAATGGCGGGTGTACCTGTGTTATTTGATTGGGGTTATTTCCCTAAAACACAGCCGAGCTTCCCACAAGAATTTATAGACGAGTTTATTGCTCGCACTGGTATTCCTGGCATTTTAGGCAATTGCCATGCATCAGGAACCACCATATTAGAGCAGCTAGGTGAAGAGCACGTAAAAACAGGTAAGCCAATCTGTTACACCTCAGCTGATAGCGTGTTTCAAATAGCCGCGCATGAAGAGTCATTCGGCCTAGATAAGCTTTATCAAGTTTGCGAAATCGCACGGGCGCTACTTGATGAAATGAATATAGGACGAGTGATTGCGCGGCCATTTTTGGGTTCAAATAGTCAAGATTTTGCTCGTACAGGTAATCGTCGTGACTATTCGGTACTTCCGCCAGCGCCAACGTTGTTAGATGTATTAGCAAAAGATGGCGGCGAAGTAATTAGTATTGGTAAAATTTCAGATATTTATGCGCATCAGGGCATAACTCAAAAGCACAAAGCACCAGGGCTTATGAACTTGCTTGAAAAAACCAGTGAAGTTATTTCAAGCGCACCAGATCGCAGCTTAGTTTTTACTAACCTTGTAGATTTTGATGAAAAATTTGGTCATCGCCGTAACCCAGTAGGTTATGCAAAAGCATTAAAAGAATTTGATGACTATTTACCAACTATACTTAAACAGTTAAATGCAGATGATGTACTAATGATCACTGCCGATCACGGATGTGACCCAACCTTTCCAGGTTCAGAGCACACTCGTGAATACGTACCTGTAATAGCTTATAAGCCAGGTATGAATAACACACCATTAGGTGAACGCAACAGCTTTGCAGATATAGGCCAAACCCTAGCACAGTGGTTTAACCTTTCTGAGCTTGAATACGGTGACAGCTTTTTAGATAAGCTAACTACACCAAATAAAAAGGAAAACAATTAATGAGTACTCCGCATATCAGTGCAAACGTTGGTGATTTCGCCGAAACAGTATTAATGCCTGGCGATCCGCTACGTGCGCAATATATTGCTGAAAACTTTTTAGATGATGCAGTACAGGTTACAGGTGTTCGTAACATGTACGGTTTTACTGGCACTTATAAAGGTAAACCAGTAAGCATTATGGGTTCTGGCATGGGCATTCCATCAATGTCTATTTATGCACGCGAACTAATTGTAAGCTTTGGCGTTAAAAACATTATACGTATTGGTACATGTGGCGGTATTGGTACCGACATTAAAATCCGCGACGTAATTTTTGCACAAGGTGCAAGCACAGATTCAAATGTAAATCGTGCACGTGTACGTGGTTACGATTTTTCTGCTATTGCTAATTTTGATCTACTTTTAAACGGCGTAAATGCTGCGAAAGAGTTAGGTATTAAAGCAAAAGTAGGTAACGTATTTACTACCGACACCTTCTATCAAGCAGACGACACATTCTACAAAGACCTAGATAAGTTGGGTATGTTAGCTGTAGATATGGAAACAGCCGGCTTATACGGCGTTGCTGCAGAGTATGGTGCAAACGCAATGGCACTATTTACCGTAAGTGACCACGTGATCACTGGCGAAGCAACACCAGCCGACGAACGTCAAAGCACGTTTAACGAAATGGTTAAAATTGCATTAGAGTCTATCTAATTAACTAAATAATCTGAACTTTGGTTAAGAGATTTATTATCCAGAGTTCAGGTTAAATATAACAGTTCCTTGGTAACGTATTCACTAAGTTTTGGAGACACGCCCAAAGTGAAGTGAGACTAAAACCTCCAAAGCCGCATTTTATGCGGCTTTTTTTATGCCTAAATAAAGAGTTAATCTTTATTAAAGTGCTAGGGTTTGCGCATGTTTAGAGCGAAGCCTCTTCAAATTAATCCCTCTCTTAAAGCTTTTAAATATAACGGTGCGTTATGTAAGTTTATCTCACTTAATGATAGTGTTTTAATTACAACCATTCTTTAGGTCGGCAGTGATATTGTTCAGCTTTGGAGTTAAATATGTCTAATTGGGTAGAAGCAACAGTAAAAGATATAAAATGGTGGAGCGAAACACTTTTTAGTTTAACGCTTAACGCAGATATAGCGCCATTTAAGGCGGGGCAATTTACCAAGCTTTCAATAATAGATGGCGAAAAACGTATTGCTCGCGCTTACTCATTTGTAAATGCCCCAGAAAACCCCAATCTAGAGTTCTATTTAATTAACGTTATTGATGGTTTGCTTTCGCCGCATTTAGCAAAATTGCAACCCGGCGACACTGTACTTATAGAACAACGTGCTACAGGCTTTTTTACCCTTGACGAAATCCCGCAAAGCGATCAGCTTTGGATGCTCGGAACGGGCACTGCAATAGGGCCATTTTTATCTATATTGCAGCAACCCGATGTATGGCAAAAATACAAAAGCATTAATATAGTGCATGGCGTACGTTTTAATAACGATTTAAGCTATCAAGCACTTATTAATGAGATTTTAAGAGTGTACCCAGAGCAACTTAACTATATTCCTGTAGTGAGTAGAGAAGAGCCGTTACAAGGCCTTAGCGGTCGCGTTACTAGCGCTATTGAAAACAATAGACTGTTTGAACATGCAAACTTACAGCCTACACCTAACAACGCCCAGTTTATGATTTGCGGAAATCCACAAATGGTAAAAGATACAACAAACTTATTACTTGAAAAAAACTTTACCCGAAATCGCCGCAAAAATCCCGGTAACATCACTGTAGAGCAGTATTGGTAAGCTTCAGCTATGGTATTAGCTACCCGATAACGTTAAAATTTGCTATGTTGCAACCTTATACCAATTTTATCAAAATATGAGCATTCTATCGCATTAAATAACTCACTAACTGCGTTAAAAATTATTCATATAGAACAGCTATATGTCACAATTTTCGCGTTGTTATTGTGCTATTTTCTTGACGCTATAATAGATCACTTATTTAATGCAATTGGTATTACACGTGTTTAGTGTTTATTTTAGGAAAGTTATGAAACCGTTATCAATCATTTTGGCCTCGTTAGCTACTACCGTTGCGCTTATTACTTATGCTGCTGATCAAACCGAGTCTGAGCAAAAAAAAGCACAACCAACTCAAGCAGAGCAAGTAAACACTGAAAGTAAAATAGTTGAAGAGCAGCAATCAGTGGCTGAAACTAAAACAGAAGATAAACTTAATACGCTTGAGTACAAAGAACCTGAGCTCAAAAAGCCAGTTATTGATAACACCAAACCGGATGATTCCAAAGTTTTAGGTAACGAGCAAAGTAAACCAGCTGTAAAACCTAAAAACAAAATAGAAAAAGCCGTAGCCGTAGCAGAAGCCGAAAAAGCAGTAACACAAGCTAAAGAAGCCCTAACAGTTAAGCAGCAAACTAAAGCTAAGCAGTCACGCGAATCTCTAGCTGTAGTAGAGCAGTTAATAAAAGCATATAACGCACGCAACATTGAAGAGTTTTTACGTGTATATGATGAAGATGTAGAGTTTTATATTTTCCCAAATGAGCTACTATTTAAAGGAAAAGAAAAACTAATAGCACGTTACGGGCTAATGTTTAAAAAGCTAAAGTGTATTCACTCATCGCCAATCAAACGCATAGTGCACGGCGATATTGTAATAGATCACGAGCTATCAGAAACTTGCTCAACCGACGAAAATGTAATTGATAAACGCTCAGAGCTTATATCGAGCTACCAAATAAAAGATGGAAAAATAGTACGTGTGCTGTTTTTTAGATAAAGGGTAAGTATGCAAATAAATGACGAAAAAAAAATTCGCTTAATGTATCGCATTGAGCCAGGTTGCCTTGGGCCGCAAGGCGTTGAGCATATTGAAGATTTCTGTCGCTTTGCTAATAAGCATATTAAATCCCCTTTTTATGCACAGTTTGTATTTTTACCTCGTCACGACAAAACTATTGATGAGCGGCAATACAGTGTAAACAGCCGTAACCTATCTCTTGTGCAGGCTCGCGCATATTTAAAACACTTTGAAATTAATATGGAAGAGTTTGAAGAGCAACTCGACGAGCTGCTCACTAAAGCCATCGACCTATACTTTAAGCGATAAACGCACACCATTTAAGTCGCTGCACATTCACAGTTAACATATTTGCTTACTTAACTTTTAAAATCCAATTCCCATGTACTAAAAAAGGGCCTAAGCCCTTTTTTAAATACCAGCAACGTTAAGTGCAAAGCTAACTTACTATGCTTGCTCACCCGCTACAATAATATTAAAGCTATCGTTGTCATGCAGGCTTGCAAATGCACTTTCATGCAATAGCTCATTTCGTAAATTAGGTGAATACTCAAGTGCCATTTTAATATCGGCTAAGGCGTCGGCATGTTTGTGTGTAAGTGCATAAGCACAGGCACGCTGCCAATATGCATAACCGTAATCACTATCTATATCAATGGCTTGGTTACAAAGTTCAATAGCTTGTGCTGTTTCGTTAATTTCAAGCAGCGCATCGGCTTTGTACGCAATCGCTTCAACGTCTTCTGGTTTACGATTAAGTATTTCGTCAAAAATTTCAATTTTGTTAGCAAAGTCACTTTCTAAATTGGCACGCATCCACAGTGAGTGCACTTCGTTTGTAACCGATATACGTTCTTGGTTACTAAGAATTTCTTCTGAACGTACGCGTAGCTTTTCTTCAAGAATTTTTAAGCGATCTTCGTACTCGTCAGTAATAACACTCACACGTGTATTTACTATATCTTCTACTTTGTTTTTAACATCACGCAAAGAGTTCCAGCCCACCAATACCAAAATAGAGGCGGTAGCCGTAATTATAAAAAATACATTATTAATAGTGTCGGTAGTGTAGGTTAAAGCGCGGTCGGCGGTATCTAATTGGGCGTGCGTTACTTGCTTAGTTACATCTTCGCGAAGCTTTTGCTGATCTTGTCGAACGGCTTTTAGTTCATCAAGAATGTAACGCTCCATTAGTGGTTTGTACATTGGCTCTTTAAGTTGCTCAAGAGCTTGCTGCTCTTGTTGTGCTGTAGGGGCTTGAGAAACTTGCTCTGCAGCATAAGTTGAAGAAATAAAGAGTGTAAAACACACACAAACAAAATAGAGGTAATAACGCATTGGTACGCCTAGTTAAATTAATTGAGTATTACAAATACTTTAACACGGGGGCACAATCTTACCCAATTAAAACAGGCAAAAAAAAGCCAGCTCAAGGAGAGCTGGCAAAAACTGCTTAAAACAACAATATGTCGTAAGGGTTCACAGGAGAACAACTACATGCTAACTGAATCTATCTGAACAATTACTTAACTTAATTCAATTAGTTAAAAATAAAAGAAAAGGTGCATTGGGCTTAGTAATACACCTTTTTCATAATAACTACAATTTCATGGTGAAGGGGGGTGTTCCAATGTGCGCTTTGATAAACCAAGGCCACTTTCAAACCCTTCACATACCATTACGCCCGCTTTCGTAAATTAGATCAGTGAATGTTTAAAATTAATTTATAAGTTTTAAATGCGCTACAAACTAGGTTTTAAGCGTTGATAGTTGCCCTGTTTCACAAATAAAAATTGCCTTCCGAAAATTTAGCTCTTTGCAAAATAGTGCACTATTTTAAGTTTGCTCCTGAATTAAATGGTTTTACGCAAATCTGAGATAAATTCGTACGAACATCTGAATTATCAATAGTATCAATCGATTTAATTAAATGTTTATAGGTAGCTAATAACGGGGGGGATGCCTATATTACTAGTACAGATTATAAAAAGCGCACTAACCGTTAAATATCGATTTATAAAGAAATAGTAAATAAATAATTTAAATAAATAAGGATTCACAATGAGCAAGCCAACAGCGGGTCAATGCCCTGTTATGCACGGTAGTAATTCAGTTATTTCTAAAGTAAACACCGATTGGTGGCCAAACACACTCAATTTAGACATTCTTCATCAACACGACACTAAATCAAACCCATACGATACCAATTTTAACTACGCAGAGGCGTTTGAGTCGCTTGATTTAGACGAAGTAAAAGCTGATTTAAAAACCTTTATGACCGACAGCCAAGATTGGTGGCCTGCCGATTGGGGACATTATGGCGGTTTAATGATTCGCATGGCGTGGCACTCTGCGGGCACGTATCGTTTATCTGACGGGCGCGGCGGTGCAAGTACAGGTAATCAACGCTTTGCACCGTTAAATTCATGGCCAGATAATGCCAGCTTAGATAAAGCTCGTAGGCTTTTATGGCCACTTAAGAAAAAATACGGTAATAAGTTATCGTGGGCCGATTTATTTATACTTGCTGGTAACATGGCATACGAATCAATGGGCTTAAAAATTTATGGTTTTGCCGGCGGCCGTGAAGATATTTGGCATCCAGAAAAAGATATTTACTGGGGCGCAGAAAAAGAATGGTTAGCACCAAGTGATGAGCGCTACAACAATGTAGAAGAACCAGACACCATGGAAAACCCATTAGCGGCAGTACAAATGGGCCTTATTTACGTAAACCCAGAAGGGGTTAACGGCATACCAGATCCGCTTAAAACGGCAGCCCACGTGCGTGAAACATTTGCGCGTATGGCAATGGACGACGAAGAAACAGCCGCGCTTACTGTAGGCGGCCACACTGTAGGTAAAACCCACGGTAATGGTAAAGCAGAGCATTTAGGCCCTGAGCCAGAAGCCGCCGACGTACATGAGCAAGGCTTAGGCTGGAATAGCACTAAAGAAGGCGGCATTGGTCGTCATACTGTAACTTCAGGCCTTGAAGGCGCATGGACCACACACCCAACTAAATGGGATAACGGTTACTGCCATTTATTACTAAATTACGAATGGGAGCTCACAAAGAGCCCAGCCGGCGCTCATCAGTGGGAGCCTGTAAATATTAAAGAAGAAGACAAACCAGTAGACGTAGAAGATCCATCAATTCGTTTAAACCCAATGATGACCGATGCCGATATGGCCATGAAAGTGGACCCAGCGTATCGTAAAATTATTGAGCGTTTTAATAACGACTTTGAATACTTCTCTGATGTGTTTGCGCGCGCATGGTTTAAGCTAACTCACCGTGATTTAGGCCCTAAAGCTTGTTACTTAGGTAAAGACGTACCAAGCGAAGACCTAATTTGGCAAGATCCAATTCCAGCGGTTGATTACACATTGTCAGACGACGAAATTACAAGCTTAAAAGCGCAATTGCTTGATTGCGGTGTAAGCGTAACTGATTTAATAAATACTGCATGGGATAGCGCACGAACGTATCGTGGCTCTGATAAACGAGGCGGTGCAAATGGCGCGCGTATTCGTTTAGCACCACAAAAAGATTGGCAGGGTAATGAACCAGAGCGCTTAGCAAGCGTATTATCAGCGCTCGAGAAAGTACAAGCGGGTTTATCTAAGCCAGTAAGTATGGCTGATCTAATCGTGCTTGGTGGCACAGCGGCTGTAGAGCAAGCTGCAAAACAAGCAGGTGTTAATATAATAGTTCCGTTTGCACCAGGGCGCGGAGATGCAACAGACGAAATGACCGATGCAGAGTCGTTTGATGTACTTGAGCCAATTCACGATGGATTTAGAAACTACCTTAAAAAAGACTTTAGCGTATCGCCAGAAGAACTACTTTTAGAGCGTAGCCAGTTAATGGGCTTAACGGCGCCAGAAATGACCGCACTTATGGGCGGCATGCGAGTACTAGGTACTAACTACGCAGGCACAAAACATGGTGTACTTACTGATAACGTAGGCACATTATCAACCGACTTTTTTGTAAACCTAACCGACATGGCCAACAACTGGAAGCCACTAGAGCCAGGTATTTACAACATTGTAGAACGTAAAACAGGCACCATTAAATGGACAGCCACACGTGTAGATTTAGTGTTTGGTTCAAACTCTATTTTACGTGCCCTAAGTGAGTTTTATGCACAAGACGATAATAAAGAACGTTTTGTACACGACTTTATAAATGCTTGGGTAAAAGTAATGAACGCCGATAGATTCGATCTTAAATAATCTACGAGGTAAAACTAAAAAAGGTGGCCAATGCCACCTTTTTATTTAAGCGTTAAATCACATACCGCAGGCGTTGAGCTTGCTCACGCGAGAAGCAAAGCTTCTAATCACTTACGCTTATTCAAACTATCAAAAACCAAACATTAATAATGTAACCAAACCCACCTTTTTACATCAAGCGTTAAATCATCCACCGTAGGCGTCGAGCTTGCTCACGCGAGAAGCAAAGCTTCTAATTACTTACGCTCAACAACCCCAAATTGCATTCATTCAAATATTCAAAAACCAAACATTAAAAAAAGTAACCAAAGCCACCTTTTTACATAAAGCGTTAAATCACCCTCCGTAGGCGTTGAGCTTGCCACGCGAGAAGCAAAGCTTCTAATCACTTACGCCCAACAAAGCCCACCTATGCTTAAATTTTTAGATGCGCTTATTCGAACTTTTCCAATAGCTATAAAAAAGTAACCAAAGCCACGCTTTTTACATAAAGCGTTAAATCATCCACCGTAGGCGTTGAGCTTGCTCACGCGAGAAGCAAAGCTTCTAGTCACTTACGCCCAATAAAGCCCACCTATACTTAAATTTTTAGCTGCGCTAATTCAAGCTTTTCCAATAGTTATAAAAAAGCTAACCAAACCCACCTTTTTACATCAAGCGTTAAATCATCCACCGTAGGCGTCGAGCTTGCTCACGCGAGAAGCGAAGCTTGTAATCACTTTAGCTCAACAAAACTTACTTACGTTCAACCAAGCTATCAAAAACCAGGCATTAAAAAGGTGGCTAAAGCCACCTTTTTACACAAGCATTAACTTATAAAATTATAATAATGCAAAAATCTTTTGAAGCTGTGGCATGTATTCACCAACTAGTTCTAGGTTGCTTTCGCTTACTAGCGAATCAGTAGATTCTTCAGCAGCGCTTGATGATTTACCAAACGAACCCATTAACGAGCTAGCGTCACTACTTTTTGCGCTTTTAAGGCTTTGTAGGCCGCTCATTACTTTAGTTGCTGTTTCTTGGTTTTCTGCAGAAAGGCCCGACTTTAAGTTTTCGATGTAAGCCATAGACACTTCAGAACCCACAGAAACCAATTCTTCAGGAGAAAAACCATAGCTGTTTGTTACGCTTGCAAAGCTTTTGTATAGGTCTTGTTCTTTGATCATGTTAAGCGCAGTGTTAGCCATTGAGCTTTGCTCATCAACGCTTTGATCGGCAGAGCCACCCAACATGCTTGCTAAATCTAGGTCTTGTAAAGACTCTTGGCTGCTTGCCCAGCTAGAAACTGCTGGAAGAGCTTTCATGTAGCTTTGTAATTGGCCTTCGCTAATGTCTTCTGCAAGGCTTGAAAAACTCATTGCTAATAAGCTGATAGATAAAAGTATTTTTTTCATTGGGCATTTCCTATTATGTAATTAACGCCATTAAAAACTAAATGTAAGCGCTTGCCAATAAAAAACTAAAGTATTAGTCATATATAGGCAATAAAGCAGTATAAATCTAAGGCTTGTTGATTCAGCACAAATCTAGTTACAAATGATATAATGCATTTTTGTCGATACGAGCTGAACACAATGTTAACCATATCAAATACTGTCACTATAGATGAGTGGGAACTAGAGCTAACCGCTATACGTTCGCAAGGTGCCGGTGGCCAAAACGTTAACAAAGTAGCCAGTGCTATTCATTTACGCTTTGATATTAACCGCTCAAAGTTGCCCGACTTTTACAAAGAGCGACTACTAAAGCTAAACGACTCGCGCATAACTAAAGAAGGCGTTTTAATAATAAAAGCGCAAAGCCACCGCACACAAGAGCTCAACCGCGAAGACGCGCTAAGCCGCTTAAAAGATCTAATTCTTAGCGCAACAAAAGTAAATAAAGCCCGCCGCGCAACCAAGCCAAGCCGCAACTCACAGCGCAAACGCATGGATAAAAAAACCAAGCATGGGCAAACTAAAGCCTTACGCGGTAATATTAAGTTTTAACCGCACAAAAAAACGGCGCTAAATTTAGCGCCGTTTTTTTGTAAGCTATTAAAGGTAAAGCTTACGCTTTTTTCATTTCAATGCTTGATAGGTACTCGTCAAACGTACCTTGAAAGTCAATGACTTGCTTATCTTTAATATCAATAATACGCGTAGCAAGTGACGATACAAATTCACGGTCGTGGCTTACAAAAATAAGCGTACCTTCAAAGTCTTTAAGCGCATTGTTTAATGCCTCAATGGCTTCCATATCCATATGGTTTGTTGGCTCGTCCATAACAAGTACGTTTACGTCTTGCATCATTAACTTACCAAATAACAAACGGTTTTTTTCACCACCTGAACAGTTACGCGCTTTTTTGTTTGAATCGTCTGCGGTAAACAACAAACGGCCTAACATGCCACGAACCATTAAATCGTTGTGCTTAGCTGTACGCCACTGCGACATCCAATCAAACAAGGTTAAGTCGTTATCAAAATCTTTTGTGCTGTCTTGCGGGCAGTAACCAAAGCTCGCATTTTCAGACCATTTAATTTCGCCTTCATTACTTTTAAGCTCGTTAACTAAACAGCGTAAAAAGGTTGTTTTACCCACACCGTTTTCGCCAATTACCGCAAGCTTAGCGCCTGCTTCTAGTAAAAAGTCGCCGCCGCTAAATAAGGTTTCGCCATCAAAACCGTGGCCAAGCTTGTTAACTTCAAGCGCTTGACGGTACATTTTTTTGCCTTCGTCAAAACTAAGTGATGGGCTGATACGGCTCGATGCTTTAACTTCATCAAGCTTAATTTTATCCATTTTTTTAGCGCGTGAACTTGCTTGTTTAGCTTTAGACGCGTTAGCGCCAAAACGGTTAACAAAGTCTTGTAACTCGTCAATCTCGGCGCTTTTTTTAGCGTTTTCAGCTAAAAGTTGCTCACGTTGTAGGCCTGCCGCTTCTAAAAACTTCTCGTAGTTACCAGGGTAAATACGCAGCTCGCCGTAATCAATGTCGGCCATGTGTGTACATACCGAGTTTAAAAAGTGACGGTCATGGGAAATAATAATCATGGTACATTTACGTTTATTAAGCTCATTAGCTAGCCACGTAATGGTATGAATATCCAAGTTATTGGTAGGCTCATCGAGTAGCAGTATGTCTGGGTTTGCAAACAGCGCTTGTGCTAAAAGCACACGTAATTTCCAACCCGGTGCAACGTTTGCCATTAAACCGTAATGAAATTCTTTTTCTATGCCGGCTTCTAGCAAAATTTCTTCTGCGCGGCTTTCAGCTGTGTAACCGTCCATTTCAGCAAAAACGCTTTCAAGGTCGGCTACTTTCATGCCGTCTTCTTCGCTCATTTCTGGCAATGAGTAAATACGGTCACGTTCTTGTTTTACTTTCCAAAGCTCAACGTCGCCCATAATTACTGCGTCTACAACACTGTATTGTTCAAACGCAAACTGGTCTTGGCTTAGGTTACCTACTTTTAACCCCGGAGTAATAGATACATTACCCGCACTTGGAACAAGCGCACCGCTTAAAATTTTCATGAAAGTCGACTTGCCGCAGCCGTTAGCGCCAATTAAACCGTAACGGTTACCGTTACCAAATTTAGCTGAAATGTTTTCAAATAACGGCTCTGCGCCAAACTGCATCGTAATATTTGCGGTGGAGATCAAAAAGTTAGTCCTAGAATGAGTACTGACAGGGGCCAACTGCAGCAAAAACGCCACAAACAAGACCAAGCAATAGGGTAAATTAGCTGGCGAATTATACAGATCAGCCCACTCGAATGAAAGGTAAAAGGCGGCTAATTTTTACAAGTTAAATTTAAAAGGGAAAGGCATAAAAAGTAACTTAACCTAAATGTCAGCTTTAAAGTGGCTAAGTTATTAATATAAATGGTTAGATTAAAGCACCTTAATTAATGGTATAAATTTGCTCAATAATGGCTTTTTTGTTTTTAATAAGCGCATTGATTACAGCAACGTCGTCAAGCGTCATCGACTCTTTACTCATCATAAAATGTACGCCGTTAATATTAATGGCAGGCGAGCTGTTTACCGGTAAAACCGTGTTGTATTGTTTAGCAAAGTATTGCGCAACAATTGAATCGTCAATGACGTAATCAACTCGTTTTTTATTTAGCATACCAAAGCGCGTATTTGCATCGCTAGTAAGAACAACTTGGTTGCTATACTGCTTTTTTATTTTTTCAAACTCAGCACCAAAAAAGCTCCCTCTATTAACCGCAACGCTATAACCTTTATTAAAAAGAGCCTCTAAGCTGGTTACTTCTTTTGCATCTTCATGCTTATAAAGCAGCATAATTTCATCACGGTACGCAATAGTAAAATGAGAATATTCAGCACGTTTTTTAGTAAAGCTTGCAGCATAAGTAATATCTATATGGCCTGTTTTGAGCTCTTGTTGCACACGCGCAAAGCTCGGAAAATAAACCCATTTAATACAAAAAGGAGAGCCCTCAAATACCGCGTTAACAGTATCAACCTCTGCGCCTATAAATTTATCGCCTTGCTTAATTAAGTAAGGTGCCCAATTCGTCTCGTTGGTACCCATTATTAGCGTTTTAGTACATGCCAACGCATTATATTGAGTAAATAAAAATATAAAGCTTATTACTAACGTTTTCATAAATAGCCTATTCAAAAAGCGCCTTAAGAGCGGCTTTATTTTGCAAAATAAGCTGATTAATTACGTTAACGTCATCAACCGAGAGAGTTTTTTTACTTAACATTAAGTAAATGTCGTCTTTATTTACTGCCTTAAAGTTAGGCACTACCGCCACATTATTAGCGCGCTTACTAAAATAAGCGCCTACTAGCTTATCTTCAATGACAAAATCTATTCGTTGTTTGTTAAGCATTTCAAAGCGCTTACTTGTTGCGCTGGTGTACTCTATTTGGCTTTTGTGTGTTGTTTTATATTGCTCAAACTCAGCGCCATAATAACTCCCAAAATTAGCACCAATGGTTAAACCTTGGTCAAAAATATCAGCCAAGTTTTTAACTGTATGAGTGTTGTTTTTGTTTTGGTATACGCGCATTACCTCAGTGCGATAGCTATCGGTAAAGTGTACAAACTGCGCACGTTTATCGGTATAGCTTGCCGCCCATCCTAAATCTATACGGCCATGCCTAAGTTCTGTAAAAGCGCGTTTAGAATTTGGCAGCATTTTTACTTCAAAGCAAAAAGGGGAGTCCTTAAAAATAATGTTTAAGGCATCTACTTCACTGCCTTGCAACTGCCCGTTTAACCCCACCACATAAGGCGGCCAAAAGGCATCGTGCGAGGCAACGGTAAGTGTTCTTTCGCAGGCAAAAACACTCAAAGAGGTACTAAATAGCAAACACAGTAATACGGTCGTTAATTTATTCATTGCGCCTCATGTAGTGTAATTTTTTGTTTATTATTAAAACAGTATAAACCAGCTTTTATATAATGGTGCAGTAATGAGCAAAGTTGTAAAAAAATGCATTAAAAAAACTAGCAATAAACTTCAATGCGAGAAGATTATTGCTAAATTCAATACAAACAGCGTATTAAGTCAAAAAAATCTACTTATAAGTTCTTTAATTTATAGGCTTGTTCCTGTAGATTAAACAAATAATGAATGCAGTATTAACAGCGCCTTAGCTGTTGAACGGTTAGCCAAGGAGCGGTGAGTCTCGTGTCAAACACCACACTTACTTATTACAACCAAAATGCCAAAGCTTTTAGCGACTCAACACTTAATGTTGATATGTCGGCGCTTTACGCTGAGTTTTTACCGCACGTTGCACAACACGGGAGTATTTTAGATGCCGGTTGTGGCAGTGCGCGCGATGCCGCATTTTTCAAAGCGCAGGGTTTTACTGTAAGTGCGTTTGATGCAAGCCCAGAGCTTGCTGAGTTGGCAAGCTGTTACTTACACCAACCTGTAGCGGTTAAAACCTTCCAAGAGCTAAATTGTGTAAATAAATACGACGGGATTTGGTGCTGCGCTAGTTTATTACACGTGCCAAAAGCTGAGTTACCACAAGTGTTTTTAAACCTACAAAATGCACTTAAACCCAATGGCGTTTTATATGTATCGTTTAAATATGGCGATACAGAGCGTGTGCATAATGGTCGTGAATTTACCGATTTAAACGAAAATGCTTTAACGCATTTACTTAGCCATACGCAGTTAAAAGCTATTAAACAATGGCAAAGTGTTGACAAGCGACCAGAGCGCGAAAGTGAAGTATGGCTAAATGCGCTTATAAAGGTAGTACACGTTTTATGATTGGATCAATGCAGCAACAGCTCGACTTTATTACTTATATTCAGCGCTTATTAGTTGAAGGTGAATTCACAGCTACTTATAAATATGCATTGTTGCATGCTATTGCAGATGTATGTATAGAACAGCCGCTTCAATCAGAGCAATCAGAGCTGAAAATAGATTTAGCGACATTAGCCGACAAGTTAATTGTTTTATATTGGCATCATGCAGTGCCGTTTGCGCCAGATAAGATTGGCAAAGATGCATTACTAAGACAAAGTAACGACACACAGTCTAAAGTGATTTCACTACTTTATAATTGTCAGCAAAAAAATATTACTCACCTACAGCAATTAAAACGAAGTAAATACTATAAAACGACCCATAGTGAAGTGTTAGCTACTCTGACGAAACAACCGTTATGGCGTTTACAGAAGCTATCTAAACAAGAAGTATGTTTTTTATATCCGCATACTAATAGTAAAGAATACATTACGTTAAATGCAGGTATCGCCGAGTGTTTTAGGCGCTTTTACGATCTAGTAACCTATTTAGCTAAAAGTGGTTGGTTACAAAAAATTCAAAGCATAACGCACAACCAAGCGTTAATTGGCCCGCCAAGCCAACTACAAAAATTTTTATTTGGGATAGACCGCAGCGCACTCACTAAAGCAAAACCTGTTTTAGTAGAGCTGCAATCAAACACGTGTTTTTATTGTCAAAAGCCAATGAAAGACGATGTTGATGTTGATCATTTTATACCGTTTTCCCGCTACGCTAACGACTTAGGTCATAACTTTGTGGCCGCGCACAGCACCTGTAATAAGAGCAAAAGCAATTTTTTAGCGGCGCAACAACACCGCGAACGCTGGCAAAATCAAAACTTGGTTGTTAACAGCCAAATTATTAGTAACGATCTAAGTGCGTATTTTCATTGCGATGCCGATAAATCTCTCGCTGTAAGTAATTGGGCTTACCAAGTAGCACAAGCTAACAGCGCCAAATTATGGCTTGGCAAAAACAGTTTTGAACAAGCAAAACCAACCGCAGAGTTGTTGACGTTTCCCAATGCGCCACAAGCTGAGTTAAATCAAGTTGCTGAACCAGCCGTTAGTTTAAAATTAGATGATAACGCATTAAAGCTGCCGTACTTCCCTAATATTAAAATTGCCTGTGGGCATTTTAAAACAGGCGATAGTAGCGATGTTGAATATTTAGAAGCGCCATTTGGCGCAGGCAAGCTTGATCCAAATGTGCATTTTTTAGCACGCGCATCGGGTAACTCAATGAATGGCGGTAAGCACCCAATACTTGATGGTGATTTATTGCTACTTGAACTTATAACACCCGATAAAGCGGGTTCGCTACGCGACCAAATAGTTGTTATAGAGCGAGATGAAATAGGCGGAGATGGCCAGTATTTACTCCGTAAAGTTAATAAATTACCAAACGGGCAATACGAGCTGACAGCTCAAAACCCAGATTATGAAGTAATGATTGCAGATGAAAGCATGCGAACGCTAGCACGGTTTAAACAAGTGGTTATGTAATCAATATTGTAGGCGGGAGTTTACCTCGCGCTTTAACTTGTAGGCGCAGAGCTTGCTCGCGCGAAAAGCGCTGGTTTTAAGTTCGTAGGTCGTGCTTTAGCGCGTCAATGTAATTAATAATATTAGGGACTGTGAAGGGATTTAATAACCTCTATTCGAGGTTATATCGCGTTGGCGATGGCAACCAAAGGGCGGCTGCCGCCGACCGCCCTTTGGAATCCCACGGCGCACCCGAGGATCACACTGTGTCCTCAAGTTAAAAATTGATGTGAACGTAAACGCCGTGTATTCGCCATCCATGGCGAAGTCACGGCTTAACTTGCATCCATGCAAGTGATTACTCATCAATTTATACCTTTCGGGTGTGATCACGGGGAGTTGGAGTGTGTTGGTAGATTGGCTTTCTGAGGTAAAGATTTGTGACTATATCTAGTTTGTATAAGCGAGTAACTTTAATATGAGTAATGCATCATCTAAAAGCATTTTGCACGATGCGACACCCTCTTGGAATGGTTATAACTACCAAGGAAAAGTAGGCCTCTATGTTTGTTTAGTAAATATTCTTAATGAAGGCCGTGCAGGAGTTGATTTATCTGCTTTCGATACCTTCCTAGATGAGCACCATATTGAGTATGAATGGATTGAAGATTTTGCCATTAAAAGAGGTGAGGATTATTTGTCTCTTCACCAAGTAAAACATAAAGGCGAAAATAAATTTAAAGACCATGTTGAAGCTATCGCAACAATTTTACATCGAAAGAATGGTGTACTGCCAGACACTGATATCTTTAAATACTTTACATTTAGAAGCAAAAAAAAGGTGATAGTGCAGCTGAAAAAGAGAAGCTAAAAGCAGAAATAACTAAATGTATGCTGGTTAATGATAAAGGTTTATTAGATAGTAATTGGAAAGCTAATATTCAATCTGCCAATATTGAGTACCGCAGTAATCTTACAAAATGTATTACCGATTTTGAATCACTTTCGCAAAAGGCATTTAGCATCTCAACCACCTACTTTCATACTGCAGATGAAGTTGAACCACCTCTGGAAAGTATTACCAATATTGCAGGTATACCAAGCCATCTAATTCCAAATTTAGTTCAGCCGATGAGCCTTTCTTGCCAACAGGTTTTTCTTAGTTTTGATAACTCTAAAGTTTACAAGCTTGCACTATCTGATGATGCACTGAATCTGGAGCTAGATACTCTAATAAAGGAACTTTTAGCATTATTTCATCCTGGAGAAGTTTTTTCAGAAGAAGATATTAAATTATATAAAACAGCTTTATGTGCTTTGATTGATCAAAACTTAGTTATAAGACATAAACACATTAGAGATAAGCAGGATAATCACCTTCCTTACTTGCAAAGGACTAAGCCAAGTATTTCTTTTAATGAAATTGTACAAGAGTTAAAAAAAACTTATCGAGTTCAAGATGCTGCTTATTGGAATCAAGTTTGTCGGGAAAACTTTGAAAAAGCTTATAAAGAACAGCTTGATGAGCTCTATGATGACATTAAATATTCGACATCTGATGAAGATATCGAAGAATATCATCACTATATTACGAGGTTAGAATCTGTGCGAATCAATATTATCGATAATTACTTTCCTAGCGAATGCGTCAGTTTCTTACGGAAAATATATCCTCATACCATAAAAAATACCAATATTCGTGAGTTTTATGAGGCAATATCAGAGCCACAAAAAATTAAGAGTGTTTTTCTAGATTTTATTCAAGAAGTTAAAAAACCATCAGGGAAATTTACACTTGCATGCAAAAATGACATTTTTGAATTTCAACCGAGCTGTATTGACCTCAATTTTACAAAGGCAAGGCGGAAAGATAGGGCGATAGATACAGTCAGGAAAGGGTTGGCTGACAATTATGGCAACCAATCGTTTATTCTTTCCAATGTTGATTACATTGTAGTTAACTCGACTGATGCTGAAGATGTTATTCCTGCAGGTATCGAGAAGATAACTCAGGTCGAAAGTTATGAACATACAAACTCAAATCTAAAAAGTTCAGACAAAATCACTCAACAGAAGGAAGTCAGCTTTATGGATAGTCGTAAAGCATTAGGAGAAATTAATGGATAAGTTATTTGATAACTTGATGGAACGACTTTTCATTGAATCTAACTTTTCTTTAACAAGATCAGAGTATGTTGAAGAAGATTATAAATGTTCAACTTTGCTTTATATTGGCCAAAATCAACAAGGCGATTATTTCATCTACCTCCAATTGCCTGAAAGATTACTGCCTTATGTTAACAATGACATTCAAATAAGATTAGCAGCGTTAATTAAAAATCAAGCTAATGATTTTGAAAAAATGACGGATGGTGAAGTGAAGATATCATCTTCATTTGATAAAAATGCAACTTTAATTATTTTCACTACGCATGAAGCCAGTGTTAATGAAAATGTAGTGAAGCAAGCTATTTCAATTGAAGAAGATCCTTACTTCTTCAAGAAACAAGTTTTATTGATATCTGACAAAGAGACTCCAACCCTTGCAATTAATTTTTCTGAAAATAAAGATAGTTTTATTGCTTATGTGCAACGTTTAATTTCAGATACAGAGCGGTTTAATGAGTTTACCAGTACTAATTTGTTTGGGCTAACTGATAAGGGAGTTGAATATTCCTTTATTGCTAGGCTTTATGAAAAAGTTCCTTTTTTGTCTTTAAAGGTTACTCCTTCTAATCAGGAAATCTTACAACAAAAAATAGATAATAAGTTAACTGCTGAGCAGTTAAGAGAGTGCGAAAAATTGCTAGATCTTGATTTAAATGATCTTGAAAGCTGGGTTACTGAACTTGTGAAGGAAGATAAAAGTAATGATTAAACTAGGAAGGATGCTAATTGATAACTTTAAATCTTTTAAAGAACCGGTTGAGTTTGATTTCACTGGTAATGATCTAGTTCTTTTTGATGGTCCAAATGGTTTTGGAAAGACGACAATTTTTGATGCTATTGAACTTTGTTTTACTGGAAAGATATCTCGAGTTAAGCATACTGACTCAAAGAACAAAGAAGATCATATTCTTAAGGGAGATAATAGTAAGTCAACGACTATTCAGTTAGAGCTTTTGGATGATACAAGTACCTTACTAGTTATTGGTATTCATATACCTGCAAATATCTCAGGCGAAGCAGGAAGGGTAGCAAAATATCAAAATGCCATTGAGCGTTTTGAAGCTGAGATGTGGCAGAATGAATCTGTTTTTCGTGAGTTAAGTAAAAAGAAACTGGATGAAGGCAAATTAAATAATTTATTAGAGAATGAAAAATTAGAGAAAACTTTTACTTTGTTTAATTACATCCAACAAGAAGAGACGTGCCACTTCTTAAAACTTGATGAAAGTAAACGCCACCAAGAAATAAGTTACCTGTTTGGTACGATAGAAGAAAAAAATAAAGCAGATAAATTAGATTTACTTTCAGCCAAGCTGAAGAAAACAATAGATGACTATACTCCCTTAATCAAAAAAGAAGAAGGAGAGTTAGTACAGCTATCAAAGCCGACTACTGAGGCTGAAGATTCTGAAAGCATACTTAGCAGTGGGAAAATTGCTCTATTTAGTGATTTATCATCTAGCACTTTAGAGCAGCTTGAAGCTTATAAAAATAGTTTAGAGGGTGTTGAGTGGCTTATAAAAAATAATTCAGCTTATGAAAAGCTAAAATTTAATTATTTTTTGAATAAAATGACAACAGAGCGAACTGAACAACTCGAGAATTATTTAAAAGTTGGCTTAGTTGAAAATTATGAAGAGCTAACAAAAAAGCTAAATAAACATAGCTTGATTTGGCGCAAGGCGAAGAAAAAAGCTGATGTCTATAGTAAGTTAATTAGATTGTTTGATGATAAACCAAATAGCCTTAGCGAAGATATTTTAGATATTTACAAAGAAAATTTTTCTTCAAGCTATGATGTATTCACAACTGATATAGCTACATTTTTAAGCTTATCTAAGTCAAATAGTTCGCTGGGCTCTTTGCTTATTAAAATTGATGACAGTCGTAAAAATTTATTATCTCACTACAAAGAACATATTGGCTACGATGAAGCAAAAGAATATCAAGATATACCTTGTCCACTATGTGGTGATATGAAACCAACAGGACAAGCTTTACTTGATGAATATGAAGAACAATCGAAGTTTTTCTCTGATCAATTAGGAGATAATGACAAGTTACTTAAGATATTAACTGAAAAATTAATAACAGGCCTTATTGTCCCATCTATTACTAAAATGCGAAACTACCTGTCTAAGTATCAAAATTACTTAAACTTTGATTTAAATCGTGTGAATAAACATAAAAATATAGAAAAGTCCGATTTCGAAAGTATGACTAAAATAAGAACATGGCTTGAATCCAATATTGGCGATTGCACACGTTTTATTGATAACAAACTACTTGTAGTTAATCAAAATTATGATGAAACCCAAGAGCAGCTCATTACTTTTATTAATAGTCATAAAAAGCAATTTTCAAATGAGCCGTTAAAAGAGTATCTACAATTAAAACAGGATCTAAAAACGTTAGGTTTAGAGTTTGATGAAAATGAAAAGTTGTCTATTGATTTGAATGATATTGACAGGGACTTTTCACTATTAACTCGATTGATTTTGCAGCAAAGCTCCTCATCTTACAAAGCAAAAAGTTTAAAGGTATCTCAATTAAAAGCTAAATTAGAAAAGTTAAAGCTAAAAAGGAAAGAAATAACGGCAATTAGTAAGGGCTATAGAGATGAAATTAAAGCTTATGAAAAAGGTGTAGCAAAACATATTGCAATACCGCTTTTTGTTTATAGCTCTAAAATATTACAGTCTCGTCCTGAGGGGAGCGGTATATTTTTAATTACTCCCACTAAAGGAAACGAAAAAGGCTTTATGAAGTTTAGCGCTACACCTAATGATAGTCATGATGCATGGAATACAATGAGTTCTGGGCAACTGGCAGGTGTTGTTATCTCGTTTATGCTCGCTATGAATAAAGTTTATCCTTCTAAGTTATCTACTTTGATGATTGATGACCCAGTTCAAACTATGGATGAAGTTAACATGGCTTCTTTTGTTCAAATGATGCGATACGAGTTTCCTGAATTGCAAATTCTGTTGTCAACTCATGAGAGTAAAGTCGCGAATTACTTTCATTATAAGTACAGTCAGGCCGGTTTAAAGTCTTTTCCTATAAATATGAAGAATAAGAGGTTGGAATCTATCAATTAAAATCACCCAACCGCTAATTTCGCTGCCTCATGCCACATTTCACTTGGCATGGGGTTGGTTAACTCCCACGTTATATTCATCGGCTGGCTTCCGTTGTGGCTTTGGTATTTAACCTCGCCGTAGTTTACAAACCCCATGGTTCGGCCGTTTTCGTCTTTACCTTGTTCGCGCACAAATAACAATATGGTTTTGCCTGTTTGTTGGTGCTGAATGTAACTAAGGCCGCGGCCGTGTTCTGGGCGGGCACTGTTTTGCGTTTGCCAATGAAACAGAGTAGGGCTGATTGCGTAGTCGTGATACAGCGTTGTGGGTGAGTAAGCCTTTTCGCATTTATTGAGCGTGACGAATAATAGCTCAAGATTTTGGTTTTTAAATTCTAAAACACCTTCGCGGGCGGTCGATTTTTTATCAAACGAGTGCGCCCCAAATGCTGCGAGTATTTGTTGGCGTGTGTAGCGACTGTGTAATTTTATGGCGTGATTAGGTAGGCACGCTAAATCGCTTTCTTGCTGGTGAATACGGTTTATTAATAGCGTAATTACTTGAGTAAGTTCCTGCTGCAACTCTTTGTGCTTGAGTGCCTGTAAGCTTTGTTTAAGGGTTTTAAACCCTAAACTTGTGCCTGTGTTATCCCAAAAATTGTAATGCGCCATAAGCGCGTACTGTTGGTTTTGTGCTGTTGGCATAAAGCTAAAGTTGTTATTACATAAATCACGTAAAAAGCATAAATAACTGAGCGAGTCGCAGCCGAGTAATTGGGTGTTTATAGCACGGTAATACGCGGTGTAAATGTTGGCTTGTTCTACTGGTACTTCATCACCTTTTAGCCAGTGCCAACCGCCGAGCTTTTTATCTTTTGGTTTGTATATATCTTCAAGGGTGACTTGTGGGTTTATACGTAAAAAATTACTGAGCGTTAGCGCGTCGTTAGTGTGCTGCGCATAGCTACTTATAAGCTGTTGTAAACGGCGTTTAGAGTTTATAGCTTGCTGAATATTTTTTAATATTGTTTGTTGCGTACGTTTTTGTAGTTCTATACGGCAACCCAGCGGTAAATGCGGGAAGTTGTTTTCAATCTCGGTTTTTATTGGTTGGTTGCCTTTACCAATAAGTGCACGGAACTTACTGGCAAAATCGTATTCTGGGCGGGCATTACCTACAAAGTCGAGTACGGTACAGCATTGCTTTTGGCTGTTGTCGGGCAGGCGTAAACCACGGCCTAGTTGCTGCAAAAACAGCGTTAAGCTTTCGGTTGGGCGTAAAAATAGTAGGGTATCGACTTCTGGAATATCGACGCCTTCGTTAAAAATATCAACCACGCAAAGTATTTGTATTTCGCCTTGGCGTAGTGCTTGCTGTTTAGCCGCACGCTCATTGGTGTTTTTACTGGTGAGAACATCTGCGTTTATGCCTGCTAGGTTAAATTTTTTCGCCATAAATACAGCGTGATCTTGGCCTACACAAAACGCGAGTGCCTTTATTTTTTGAACATTGGTTACGATATCAGCAAGGCTCGATATAATTTTGTTAGCGCGGTTGTTTTCACCTGTATAAAGGTTACTTAGCTCGGTTATATCGTAACGGCCTCCTCGCCATTTTATTTGGCTTAGGTCGGTGTCGTCATCCAATCCAAAGTATTGAAATGGGCATAAATGGCGTTGATTTATTGCCTCTGGTAAGCGAATTTCAGCGGCTATTACTCCGCAAAAATCATCGAGTATATTTGCGCCATCTTGTCGCTCTGGCGTGGCGGTTAAGCCAAGTAATATTGCGGGCGTAAAGTAACTTAAAATGGCACGGTAACTTGCAGCGCTTACATGATGTACTTCGTCTATCACTATGTAGTCGTAGTAATCGTGAGTTAAATTGAGCGATTCAATTTGGCTGTTCAGCGTTTGGATTGATGCAAATAATTGGTTGTAGCGCTGTGGTTTGTAGTTACCTACCCACAGCTCACCAAAGTCGTTATTTTTAAGCACTCCGCGATAAGCGCTTTGCGCTTGTTTAAGTATTTCTTCTCGGTGGGCTACAAACAAAAAGTGTGCGTTTGGGTTTTTATCGTAAACAGTTTTAAAGTCGAACGCCGATATGATGGTTTTACCCGTGCCGGTTGCGGCAACCACTAAATTTTTATAACGATTGTGTACGCTGCGTTCAGCACTTAGTTTTTCTAAAATAGCGAGCTGATGCGTTTTTGGTGTTATATCAAAATAAAACTGGCTGCTTGATTGCCCAACACCGCGTTGCTCGTTAAGTGAATTAATGAGCTTTTCTTTACATTCAGCTTTGCCAGTAAACAGCTCGAAATCTGGCGACTGCCAATAGGTTTCAAAGGTACTTTTGGTTTTAGCTATGATGTGCGGAATTTCTTGCGCGGTAATTTTTAAGTTCCACTCAAGGCCGCTGGTAAGCGCCGAATGCGATAAATTAGAGGAGCCAATATAGCCGGTATGAAAACCCGTATTACGCATAAACAAGTATGATTTAGCGTGTAGGCGTTCTTGCTGATTATTGTAACTAAGCTTTACCTCGGTATTTGGTAGGCCTGCTAAAAACTCAACCGCTTTAGCATCTGTTGCACCCATGTACGAAGTAGTAATTACTTTGAGTTTATTACCACTTTTGGTAAATGCTTCAAGCTCATTTTTAAATATGCGCAGCCCCGTCCATTTTATAAATGAGACAAGCCAGTAAATTGTATCGGACGATTTAATCTCGCGCTTTAGCTCGGTTTCGAGCGATATACCTGCATTAGCACCGCTAAATAACTCGCTTTGTGTGAGCCCTGTGAGTGGAAATATATCGCTTGAGTAATCTTTAAGGTTGGCCGCAATAGGGTTTTGGGTATTAAACAGCGCGGTAAGTATTCGGCCTTGGCTGTCGATAAGGTTTTCGTTAATTAGCTCGTCATCGCGAATATGCTCTTTAAGCCAAAGTACAAGGCTGTTAGCTAGGCTAATTTGTTCTTGTAGGCGCTCATTCGAGTTGGGAATGGCATTTATGGCATGCTCAACAAGCTTACCTAAAAAGCGTGAAAGCCATGTTGCCGCTTCGGCCGTTTCAAGCTGGCGCTCGCCCACATAAAATTGATCACGATTTAAGTTTTGCTCAATTACTTGCGTAATTAACTGCTCGTAAATACCAATTTGCTGCATTAAAACTACTCCCTGTTTGCGAGTGGTTAGTTTACTTAAATGTGCATTGTAAACAAGCATTAACTCATTATTGAATTGAAGGCTGCAGTTAAGGTTGTTTTCATTATCCACTGCGTACAAATTTTCAAACATCGAAGAATAAAGAAATGTTAAATTATTGTTTTTGAACGTTAGACTATTATGTAGAATGTACCCAATTTAAACTCTAGGTTGGCACTAACTTGGCATTACTTCTCATATCTATCTCACTTTTATCTGTTATTTTTTTTATTGTTTCAGCGGGTAAGGCTGACTCCAGGTTGGCCTCTATAACACCATCATTGTGTGTAACTATCGGTATTTTCTTTACATTCTTTGGTATTGCACTTTCGTTGCAATCACTTGAACCTTTGAGTAATAGTCAAGAAGCATTTGAAGCGCTCTTAGTTGGTTTGAAAAGTGCATTTTGGTCTAGTGTTATTGGGCTCGGTGGCTCAATTTTTTGTAGGTTAAGATTAGCTAAAACAGGGAAAGATCCATTTGATGTGTACGCTATGCAAACTAATAATATTGTAAATGCAGTAATAAGAAATGGTGAAGGGATAGTGGATGCTATAAATGGCAGCAGTCAAGTTGTAGGGGAGCTACTTTCTAAACAATTGTTTAAAGACTCTCGAGATATCAGTAAGCAGTTTAATGATGATACAGAAAAAGTTTTAAGCCAATTTACTAATAGTATTAATAAATTAGTTATTCAGTCAGACAATTTACTTAGTGGTGTAAATGAATCTATTCAACATAGCCAAGCAACGTTAGATTCTATAGTTACTACTTCCAAAGATTTAAACGAGGTTAATCGAAAGGCAATGCGAGATAATACAGCACTGTTATACAAATGTGTTGATGGCTTTAATAATATCCTTAAAAAGTCAGATGAGTCATTACTAAAGCTTACTGACCAAAGTGGATTACTTCATAAAGAATTGAATGGAGTATCTAGCTCTATAGTTCGTGATTTTGAAAAGGTGCAATTACTTTATCAATCTTTAAATAAAGATATTAAAAGTATGGAGCCTTCAATGGATTTACTCTCAAAATTAGTAAAAGATTTAAAGCTAGTACAGGTATCTTTAGAGCATGACCACAAAGAAAATATGGCAGCTGCTGTGGTTGATTTTAAACTTCACTTTCAAAAGATAAGCAAAGAGTTTGATGAACTAAATCAATCTCAAATCAAACAAGCACGAAAGTTTTTTGAAAGCTTAGATCTTGCAGTTGAGGAAGGTTTAAAAGAAGTTGCAAATGTCTATGCATCGGGGTTAAAAACTATCTTGGCAGATCAAAATAAAAAAATGTTATGTCCCGAAGTTTCGGAAGCTGAATCTCATTTAGATGGTATGAATTAGTTATGTTAATTGGTTCACAGGATATGGAAGATAGTGGGTTAGCCATTTCAGATTTAATGACTGTGCTTATGACTATATTTTTATTAGGCACATTATTAGCTATTGAGAAGCGTGAGTTAATGAGTAAGTTTGCGGAGCAGTCAGGTAGTAAAGTTCAAACAGAGCAACTCCAGATCAATAAGAAGTTTTTTGAAGAGTTAGAAGCCTTATCTGAAAATGATCAAAGTTTGTACTGGGATGAAAAAAATAGTGTTTTAACTGCATGGTTTAAATTTAAAAGGAATGATTCAAGCCTTACCAAAAAAGTTCAAAATTCATTAGATGTTATTTGCCCCAAGATAATTAATGTAACGAAAAACCCCGATAGTAATATTGAAAAGGTCGTTTTTCGTGGCCATACAGATAAAAGTTGGAGCGGTGAAGGCAATAAATTTGTAGGGAATATGAGAGTTTCATTCGAGCGAGCAATGAATACAATGGATTATTGCTTACACTCATTACCTAGGAATAATACAGCGATTGCATCTAAATTTATGGCGCAAGGTTTTTCATTCATAGAGTCTGATAATAAATTGACCAGGGGGCAGTCAAATTTACAAAGACGTGTAGAAATCCTTTTCAAAGAGAGACAAAACTAGGAATACTATTTTGATTAAATTCAAAGGTTTTCGTTCTGCATGGCTTTCACTACTAAGTAATGTAGATGACGATTATGATTCTGAAATATTACATAAATTTAAGAGTACATCAGGTGGTTTTATAGTAAATGCTACGCCTGTATTCGCTTATCAAAATATTTTAGAGCAATCCGACTATGATAAGATTACACATAATAATGCAGTAGAAAAAACTAATAAAGTACACTTAACATACTGTAAAAAAATAAAAGATGCGCCCGGTAAGTACCACGTTACTAGCCGTGCAGATGGCTTCTTTAGTATTAATATTAGGAACAGCAAGAAAGTAATAGAGGTAGAAGAAATCTTACTCCCTATGGGAGTGTGTCAGTATTGTATTCGAGAATTATTCCCCAACTTTTTACCTCCACTAGGGAAAGATATAAAAAAATGTAACGAACTAGCAAATAATTTTAGTTTCGCTGACTTTGTTCATGAAAGCTTAGCTTTGAGTAATATTGCATTTGATGAAGGAGGTGTATTAAATAAGTTCATAGGAGAAAGGGATTGGTCTCAATTTAGCCGAGACCTTCGTGCTAAACATAATTGGAATTGTGAGGATTGTGGTGTAAATCTATTTAAATATAAACAGTACCTACATGTGCATCATTTAAATCATAGCCATTATTGGAATACACCAGCAAACTGTAAAGTATTATGCATTAGCTGCCATGCTGAACAAGAAAACCATAGCCATATGAAAAATCAAAAGCAGTATAAGTTGTACAAAGAATTGTTGAATAGTAAAAATATTATGAGTGACTCATAATATTTACTGACCTTTTCCTATTATTCCTGGACAACCCAATTGATAATTGACGCATGTTTGCGATGAAAGTCATATAACAGTTTTGGGTGTCCTTCACAAAGCGTAACTTTGCAGCTTGAGGAAATGGAAACATGGATGCTGACAGGAACCCAGCTTCACGGATGAATTATTTGCAGCAGAGCTTGTTTGAAGAAGATCGCCCTTTGGCTGTGATCGCCAACGTGATATTTGTAAATTATTTTAAAAGCTTCGCTTTTCGCGCGAGCAAGCTCAGCGCCTACAGGTGTTTAGGTGAGCTTTGTTTGTTGATTGAGGTAATGAGCTAGTTACTAAAGAGAAAGCGCGGTGTAAAATCGCACCTACGGTTTTGTGGAGTGTGGTGGTTTAATTTTTACTTTTGGGATTAGTAATATTGATGTGTTTTTTCACATTTATAGGTACACTATTTTAAAGCTTTAATTCAGGGAGTGAATAATGATTAAATGGATTTTACTGGTATTTATTAGCGTATTTACAACTTTTCCTCAAGCTGGTGAGGCTTACACCCAAGCTCAATGCGATAGCATTAAAAAGCAGCGCGAAGCTATTCGCTCTCAATTTAGAAGTGGTTACAGTAATAAAGAAGGTGAGCGCTTAACCGCACGCGATAAAGCGCTATTTACCTTACTTGCCAATCACTGCAGTATGCCTAAAAAGAGTGGTAGCGCTTATCAGGCTACTTCTTTTACCCCAACTCGAACGCCTAATAGCAATTGGTTACTCAATCAAAAAGTATCAAACATGTCTTTGCATAGCGATAGCTATAAAGATGCCGCTAAGCTTGATGCTTGGTCAAAGTTTTATAAATTGCCCAAACGTTGCCGTAAAAAAGGGATGAAGTCGGCCGACTTTGTATGGTGTAGCGAGTATCGGGGTAAGCAAAAAGAGTTGTTTGAAGCACAGTGGCAAGGGCGCCCATAAATATGTTTAAAACAAAATTACGCGTGGTGATTGTATTTTTTGTGTTGCTAATTGCATCGGCTCTCATTGCTAATCATTTTACTGGGCGGGTATTTAATTATCACGATCCTATAGGCGAGGTTAAACGAATTTATAGTAGTTTAACCTCGCAGGTAACTACTGAACCGTTAGCGACTAAACAGCTCAAAAATATAAGCAAGGCAACTTTACAAAATACATCAGTACCTGTCGATAATCACTTATCGCAAGCTAACAATACGCGCTGCGTGGATGTGTCGTTGGGTAAGCTTAAATATAAACGTAATGGCGATATATTTACGTGGACAGACAGTGACGGTGTACCGCATTTTAGTGATAAAAAACCGGATTTTGCAGTAGCAACTTACGATACTGGTTTTATTGAACCGTTAGATTACTTTGATCTCACTTTAAATACGCCTAATTTACCTTCGTCATTTAACCAAGCGTTACGCATAAAACTCAATACTGTATTTAAAGTATACGGGCAGATTATTGGCGTGCATGCACTTAAAAAGGTAAAGCTTAATTTAACGGTATTGCCTACGCGCGGTGCTTATGAGGCCGCGATTAAGCAACGCGGTGCTGACCCTACAAACACTGCGGGTATGTATTTTCACGCGAGTAATTTTGCTTTTATTCATTATGATAATGCACACAGTGCAATGCGAACTGCGGTACATGAAGCAGTGCACGCCATTAATAAAGCAGTTTTAGGCTACACCTCGAGATGGTTTAACGAGGGGTTTGCTGAATACTTTGAGCTTACTAAAAATAATATGCAAACAGCTATTGTTGAGCCGAATAGTTCATGGACAAAAAATAATAATATTACTAAAAGTGTATTTTCGATTGATTCATTAGTGGCTTTGGATGACTCGTGGAAAAAAGGTAATACCAGTAAGTTGTATGCAAGCAGTTGGGCTGCAATTTACTTTTTAATGGATACTCAAGCAGGGAGAGCGTTACTTAAGAATATAATGCTTGCTGAGCAAGAATTTCTCTGTAATAAGCTATCTGAAAAGCAATTACAAACGATGATATATAAGCAATTTCCTAATTTTAATCGTGAATACTTTCAGCGATTAAGAAAGCCTATAAAAGCGCATATATTTTAAATAAGGTACAAATTTAAAAGCTTCGCTTTTCGCGCGAGCAAGCTCAGCGCCTACGATACATTTAAAGGCTGCTGCTAAGGGAGCTTCTTACTGGTTACAATCGCCAATGCGATATTAGTAAATTATTTTAAAAGCTTCGCTTTTCGCGCGAGCAAGCTCAGCGCCTACAGGTGTTTAGGTGAACTTTGTAGCATTGATTGTACTCCAGTTTGAATTATACGACATGTACCTGTTTTTAATGTATAAAGTAATCATTGTTACTATAGGAACTCATCATGGATGATTTATTAAACCAAGGTTTAAGCCTTTTATTTGTTATTGGTAGTGTTTATTCACTATTAGGTGTTTTGTTTATCAAAATATGGCTTCATCAGAAGAATGCAAAACTACCCGTAGATCGTAAAAAGCTTAAACGTGTTGCAGCGCAAACATTAAATGAACAAGTTAATGAAAAGATTGTTGATGTAATAGGACTTGTCTTCTTATCTGCTTTAATAGTCACAATGCCTTTTGCTATTAAAGGCATTGCAGAAATGTTTGCTAGCGGCAAGCTCAATTACTTTTTAATTATTATGATTACATTGGGACTAATCTATGTGGCACGAAAGCTTTGGGTTAAATCTAACGACTTAATAAAACTAAAACTCGGGCGCGACGCAGAATTAGCCGTTGCTTCAGAGCTTATAGAATTACAGTCACACGGTTATCAGGTATTTCATGATATACAAGCTGATGGTTTTAATATCGATCATTTGGTTGTTGGGCCAAATGGGATATTTGCCATTGAAACCAAAGGTAGGCATAAGCGAATAAAAGACGATACAAACTACAAAGTTAAATTTGAGAAAAATCGTTTAGTGTTTCCCTCTTGGTTTGAAAGTAAGCCGCTAGAGCAAGCTCAAAATCAAGCTAATTGGGTGAATAAATGGCTGCGAGAGGCGACGGGTTTTAACACCCAAGCTGTGCCTGTTTTATGCTTTCCTGGTTGGTTTGTAGAGCTAAAGCAGAGACCAATCTTTCCTATCGTTTCTCACAAACAAATAGTTAAAACAATCCTTTCGATGCGACAGGTTAGCTTAGAGCAAGAGCAGCAGCGTGCTATTTGTTATCAAGTAGTACAGCGAGCCTTGAACGATAGTAAGGCAATTTAAAAGCGTTGCTTTTCGCATGAGCAAGCTGGGCGCCTACGATACATTTAAAGGCTGCTGTTAAAGGCGCTCCCTAATGATTGCCATCGCCAACGCGATATATGTAAACATAATTTAAAAGCTTTGCCTTTCGCGCGAGCAAGCTCAGCGCCTACGATACATTTAAAGGCTGCTGCTAAGAGGGCTTCTTAATGGTTGCCATCGCCAACGCGATATATGTAAATTATTTTAAAAGCTTCGCTTTTCGCGCGAGCAAGCTCAGCGCCTACGGTATATTTAAAGGCTGCTGCTAAGGGGGCTTCTTACTGGTTGCCATCGCCAATGCGGTATATGTAAATTATTTTAAAAGCTTCGCTTTTCGCGCGAGCAAGCTCAGCGCCTACGATGCATTTAAAGGCTGCTGCAAAAGGCATTTCCAATTGATTGCCATCGCCAACGCTATATAGGTAAACATAATTTTAAATCGGCAGTGCTTGCAAAACAATGAGGCAATTAAGTGTGTTATTTGCCTCATTGTATGAGGCAATTTAATCATATAGACTTAAGCTAACTAACTTAAGGGCTAAAGACTATGTGGATATGGCAACAACAAAACTGGCCAAACTTTACGTGGGATGATGCGGCACTTGCTCCTTTACTCAGGGAGCTTTCATATAACCAAGGTTTGTTAGTGGGCCGTATGGGCGTGCAAAGTGCTCATCAAAAGCAGCAAGCTCTTGATACCTTACTAGCGAATATTATTCACTCCAGTGCAATTGAGGGCGAAAAGCTTAATGCATTTTCGGTTCGCTCTTCGCTTGCTAAAAAGCTCAATATTAACGAGAAGCCTTACCCAACAACTATGCAAAGCGATAATCTTGCAGAAATTATGCTTGATGCAATAACGAACACAGATTCGCCGCTTGGTTTAGAACGGGTGCTTAACTGGCATCGTTTATTATTTGCAGGTGAGCAAAGCTTGTTTACTAAAATTGAGGGCGGGCAATTGCGTGGCGACGAGCCAATGCAGGTGGTGTCGGGGCGTTTAGATAAACCGGTATTACATTTTACAGCACCCCCTAAAAAGGCAGTAAATAAAGAGCTGTCGCTATTTTTTAACTGGTTTAACAACACGCAAAACGATCCACAAATAGACCCTTTTATTCGTGCAGCTATCGCACATTTATGGTTTGTAACAATACATCCGCTTGAAGATGGTAACGGGCGAATAACACGGCTTATAACCGATCTGGCTTTAGCACAAAAGTATGCTGAGTCTATTCGGTTTTACGCTATGTCGGTGGCTATTCTAGATGATAGAAAAAGTTACTACGAAGTGCTAGAAGCCACGCAGCGTGGTGGGCTTTGTATTACACAGTGGATTAAATGGTTTTTATGTACGCTTAATAATGCGATACACCATACGCTTAATAATATTGAGCAAACAGTTTTTAAAACCAATTACTGGGCAAGTAAAGAGCAAGCAAAACTAAGTGAACAACAGGTAAAAGTAATTAATAAATTACTCGATGGCCAGTTTGAGCACGGAATTAGTGCGAGTCAGTATCAAAAGGTGGCTAAGGTTAGCCGCGCAACTGCAACGCGCCATTTAGCCGATTTACAAACACTTGGGTTTATAATTAAAACTGCTGCAGGTGGGCGCAGTACACGTTACAAAGTTACCCAGTGAGGCAATTAAATATTTATTCGACTCATTAAGTGAGGCAAATAAGTATTGTGAGTTGAACTAGGGCGTGTTGAATAATTTAATTAAAGCGCGAAGTAAACTTGCGCTTATTATTTAAAAGCTTCGCTTTTTGTACGTTCAAACTAATTTTTACGGTGTTTGTAGCAAGCTCAGTTATTTAAATACATCTCAAGCTTGCTCTCGTTAAACCCCACGTCAATATTTGTCATAATATTCAAACCGCTAAATACGCAATCAACCAAAGGGTAAATATTACTCTTTGGTTTGCATGTTTTTAGCGCGCTCTTCTGCGTCTATAAGTGCTTGTGATTTAGTGGCGCGTTTTTTCTCTTCAATTTTGGGTTTTTCGCTTGAGTTTGGATCCCAGCTTTCATCAAGTGATAGGTTTGCAAATGGATTACTGCTATCTGCCTTTTTTGGCTCTGGTGCTGGCTCTGGTTTTGAGGGAGCTTGCTCTGGCTCTGGTGTTGGCTCATCAATTTGTGGCTCAATGTTTTCAGGCTCTGGCTCAACTTTAACTTTTTTAGGTGCTGGCTTTTTACCTGGAAGTGGGGCGTTTGGATCGAACGTGCGTACTTCTGGCTCTTTAAAGTCGTGGTCGGTGGCGAATGATGTAACCTCATCGCTTACTGTTTTATTTGGTGTATGTAAGTCGGCAACAGGCTCGCTAGGTGTTATTGGCTCAGGCGCTTTTTGTGGTTGCTCTAAAGTGTTGTGCTCTGTTTTTGAGTGGGTAGGCTCTGTAACTTGAGCGCCGTGATTACGCTTTCTTTTTACGGGTTTTGCATCAGGAACAAACTCACGTACCTGTGGTTCGCTAAATTCATCGGCGCTTTTTATTCGCTCTAATGTGGTTTTGGCTGCTGCTTCAAACTCGGCGGTATTAGGCTCTGGTTTTTGTTTAGCATCGCTAAAAGTGGCGCTAGGTTCATCAGTTGGTTGAGCGATTTCAGACGCTGTAGCTATGGGTTGTTCGCTGGTATTAATGGTTTTATTATTGATTAGTTGCTCATCTGGCTGCCCCGCCATTTGCTGAGTTACTTCCTGAGTTTTGTTTTGTGTATTTGGTATATCAGCCTGCTCAGCTTTAATCTCTAGTGGCGCAGGTTCATTTGGCTCTGTGCTTTGTGTTAAAGGCGCTTTATGTTGTTTTTTAATAGGCGCAGCAGCAGCGGTAGTACTTTGGGTATTTACTTGCTCTGGGGCAGGCTCTGGTTGTGGTGTGCTTTTAGCTGTGCTTTGCTCACTTTTAGCGTTTTTAACTAAAGCTTCAGCAGTGGCTGTGCCCATAGCAGGCTCTGTTTTTTGTTGTTTAGCGCGGCGTATACGCACTAGTACCATTGCGCCAATTAGCACCACTATAACAATAATTAATGTCGGTAATAACAGCGAGCTTGAGCTTGCAGGTGATGGTGTAATTATTGGTGCTGGTTTGCTCGGAGCTTTTATAGGTGCCGTGTTTTCAGGTGGTGTGTTTATAGGCTCTACTTTTGGTTGTTTAACTGGCGGTACGGCTAGGTTTTGGCTTTCATCAGCATTTTTATTAATTGTGTTTTGCGTAGCGCTTTGCTCATTTTCGGTTTGTGTTTGAGGCTGATCATTAGCTGTATTTACATCGTTTGTGTTTTGCTGCTCAGTTATTTGTTGTTTTTGCTCGCCTGTTAAATTAAGTGCTTCTTCGTTTATGCTATCAGCGGGTACGGCTGTGGGCTCAACTACAGGTGCGGGCTCTACAATTACAGGCTGTGGCTGAGTAACTATAGGTGTTGGCTCTGGCTCTATTATTTGCGGCTTAGGCTGAGTTTGAACTTGCTTTGGCTTATTACAGTTATTTTTGTAGTCGCGCGCGGATTTTCGGTATTGTCGGCTGGCTTTATTATTGCTGTTTTGCTGCATTTCTTGTTTTATTAAAATGCACATAGCCTCGTTGTATGCAGCGCTTTGTGCGCTATAAAAAAAGGCAAAACATAGAGTAAGTCTAACTAATTTCACGATCATAAAGTTACAGCGCTTAAATATTAATAGTTTGATTTTAAGCGCTAAATTAAAAATTATCTAGGATTTAGGAATATACTCGTTAATCTATAACCATCAGGCTACGATACTCGTCGTAGGCAAATTGATCTGTCATGCCGCTTATATAATCTTGAATTAGCCTACAGCGATAATAAAACTCGTACGCTGCAAAGTGGTCGGGCTCTTCTTGCATGGCATCTATTGCATGTTGATAACTGTTTAGATGTTTTTTAGAGAGCTTTTTAACTAAACGCGACTCTATTAATAAGCGTGAGTCGCCATTAAGTGCGCGCCTAAAGTCGTCGCTGGTTAGCTGTAGTAGAGGTTTGTAACAATCAAGCAGGCCGTTAATTATTCTATAGCCTTGCAGCTCTAGCTTTTCGACCTCTTTATTAGAAAACACATGCTTGCTGGCCACTTGCTTAAGTGTTTTAGTTACCGCGTGTAAATGGCTGCTATCTTCAAGTAGTGCTTGGTTAAAATCGCCATGGTAAATGGGTTCTATGTTTTCAATAAAGCGCTTGGCTGCATGGTTTACCAGCGGGTGTAGCAGCGCTACTCGCAGGTATATAAAAAATTCGCTGTTAAAGTTATACGGCTGAGCCTGTGCGCGTTCGAGTGCGTAATCTACTGCTTTATCTACAAAAGATAGGTGCTCTGCGTCGTCTATGGTTAAATTTATTAATGCCTTTTTATATTCACTTTTAAGCGCCTGACATAATAGCTCGGTGCTTATTATGTCTTTTTCTACGGCGTCTTCTATGTCGGCTAGGCAATACGAAATATCGTCGGCGGCTTCCATAATATAACTTGCTGGGTGGCGGCAATACGGCTCTATGGTTAGCTCGTTTTGAAGCGCTTCTACAAAGGCTTTTTCACTGTAGTAGTAACCTACTTTTTTCATTAAGTAATTTTTGTTTTGCGGTATGTCTTTTATATCAAGCCCTGCTGGGCGGGTGTATTTTAAAATACCCGCGCTTTGGCTGTAGGTTAAATTAAGTGTTTGCAGCGAATGAATAATGCGTATGCCTTGTGCATTACCTTCAAAGTTACAAATATCGAGCGCTAGGTGTTTAAAAATAACGCCTATGCCGGTGTTTGGCTCTTTGCAGCGCTCTGGTGTAACACTCGCTAAATTATTATTAAACCAGTGATTTATTGCAGCTTCGCCAAAATGCCCAAACGGTGGATTGCCTATATCGTGCATTAGGCAGGCCATTTCTACTAGGCTTTCGAGGGGGCGTTCTAGCCCTTTTAAGCCAAGCTCGGTTTGTTGCTCAAAGCTTAAATTAGCAAAAATACGCTGCACTATAAAACGGCCCACTTGTTGTACTTCTAGTGAGTGCGTTAACCGCGAGCGCACCGCTGCATTTCGCTCTAGCGGAAAAACCTGAGTTTTTTGCTGCAAACGACGAATAGCAGCACTATTAATAATGCGACCACGATCGCTTTCCATCGCCATTTGTAAATTTGCGGTGGTGCGATACATACGCGCTGGGGTTATTTTTTTACTAAAGTCGATCATCGTTTCTCCGTATGCCAATTGCGCGCAGCGTCATTGATGTTTTATAAAGTTAATCTATCAGTTTGTATCATATAGTAACAACTTGCTTTAAAATAATTTTTTGGATAATTGTTGTGCATTTATAGGTATTTATAATGGAAACTGTATTTTCAAGGGCACTCTTATTGTGCTTATTAGTGTTAACGAGCCAAACGGCTTTTGCGGCTAAAGAGCAAACAGTGGTGCTGGTATCAATAGATGGCCTGCGTTGGGATTACATAGAAAAACACGGCGCACCTAATTTAAAAGCAATGGGCGAGCGTGGTGTACGGGCGCAAAAACTTATACCTGTTTACCCAACTAAAACGTTTCCTAATCATATTTCTATAATTACGGGTTTACTGCCTGTAAACCATGGCATTGTTGATAATAACTTTTGTGATAAAGCGCGTAAAAATGAGTGTTACAGCATGGGTAAAGGCATGCGCGATAGTACGTGGGTAAAAGGCATTCCACTTTGGAATTTAGCAAAAATGCAGGGGTTAAAATCAGCGACTTATTTTTGGCCTGAGTCGGATGCGCGCTTTAACGGCATGACGCCCGACTATTACTTTCATTACTCTAAGCACAGTGAATACCAAGGCCGTGTAGATCAAATTATACAGTGGTTGAGTTTACCTAAAGCGCAGCGCCCACGCTTTGTAGCGAGTTATTTTTCGCTTGTTGATAGCATGGGGCATGAGTTTGGACCCGACGCACCGCAAACTCGCGATGCAGTAAAACAATTAGACGAATTAATGGGCCAATTACAAACCCGTTTAAGTAAACTAGAGCAAGACGTTAACTTAGTTATTGTGTCGGACCATGGTATGGCGCACGTAAACCCTGAGCAAAGTATTGATATTTCAACACTGCCACAAGACGAAAACTTTTTAGTTAAAAACACAGGCCCTCGCTTATTAATTTATACGCAGCCAGATGCTAGAAATGCAGATATTGAAGGCTACAAAGCACGTTTGAAAAAGGCTGCTAAAGGGCGTTATACAGTGTTAACTGACGAGCAGTTAGCTGGGTATCATTATAATAAAGGCACTCGAGTGGGCGATATTGTAGTGCAAACTACAGCACCGGCAGTATTTACCAATTCGGATAAAGCAATGTATTTAGGCACGCACGGCTATGCTTATACTGATGACATGGCGGCATCGCTTGTAGCAGTTGGCCCAGCCTTTAAACAAGGTGTAAAACTAGAAAAAGTAAGCAACCTTGATATTTACCCAGTACTTGCAAAAGTAATGGGGCTTAAGCTTTTAAATAAAGTAGATGGCGACGGTAAAACGTTAATGCCGGCTATTAAACAAAAAATAGTTGTGCATTAGAGGCTGTAGCACTCTACAGTAAATAAAATTAAGACGTTATTAGCAATTTGAGTTTTTTAAAGCCTGTAAGTGCTTACTTACAGGCTTTTTTTTACATACATTTACTACTAATAATGCTGCTAAACCCGTGTTCATCGCTTTGAAGAGTTAGCGTAAAGTTATGGCGCTCACATATAGCTTTTACAGTGGCAAGGCCTAGCCCAAAGCCGTCTTTTTGCCTTGCTAGGTCGCTTCGGTAAAAGCGTTTGGTTAGTTGCGTTAATTGCTGCTTATTTACACCTTTTCCATTATCGCTAATTTTTATACTGTATTGAGAAAGCGTTATTGTAATTTTAGCGCCGTTACCTGCATATTTTATGGCGTTTTGTAGCAGGTTATAACACGCTTGAAACAATAAGTTTTTGTCGCCTTCAAAAATAAGATCGTGGTTTTTATGCAGTATTATATGCTGCTGATTTTGCTCTGCTGTGGGTTCAAGAATATCTATTATGTCGTTAATTAGAGTTAAGGCATTAACGGGCTCTAACTTTAGCGGAAATTGCCCATGCTCTAAACGTGTTAGTTTTAGCATGGCATCAAAGGTATGTAATACGCTTTCTAGTTGTTCTATTGCTATGCCTAGGCTTGGCTGTTTAATGGCTTCGCTTTCTAAATGTAAGCGCAAGCGAGTAAGCGGTGTTTTTAAATCGTGGGCAATGTTGTCGGTTATGCCTTGTACTAGGGCAAAGTTTTCTTCAATACTTTGTAGCATGGTATTAATGTGTTTAGCCAAAGTAACAAACTCATCGCCTTTTTGCTTATGTACTACTCGCGCAGATAAATCGCCTTTTTGAACTTGCTCTGCCACGTTATTAAAATAATTTACGCGGCGTAAATGTCGTCTAGCAAATATATAACCAAATACACATGTGAGTATTAAACTAAGTAAACACGCCCATGTAGCAATGGTTTTAAACTCTGTAATTAAGCGACTTAAATGCTCAGTGGCTGTAGCAATAACTACGTTACCGTGTTGTGTGTTTACTATGCCAGTGGTGAGTAAGCGTATTTGACCGCGCTGCGTATCGAGTACCGGAAACTCAACGGTTTTGGGCAGTTTAGGAATATCGTTTGGGAAAAAGCTCAACCCTTGGCTTTGGTTTTTATCATTTTGCCAAAATATTAAAATATCGCCTTCGTTTCTAAAAACATTAAGTTGCTTAAAAAACGAAGCTTTATCAAATTTGTTTGCCAATCCTTCTATACGTACTTGCTCGGCGTTTAAACGCCTTTCTACTTGGCGTGTTTGCTCACCAAGTAATAACTGGTAAATAAGTACAATACACAGCACGAGTACCACCGAGGTAATAGTGGCAAAAGCAAGTGTTAAGCGCCAAACAGAGCTTACGCGAGGATTAAATTGCCACCATAAAGAGCGCTTACTATTCATTGGCACTCGCTTTTTGTAAGCGGTAGCCTACCCCGCGTATAGTGTGTATTTGTACGTTGGCGTTGTGCTGCATAAGTTTTTTACGCAGCCTTGCGATGTGTACGTCAATTACGTTGGTGCCTGGGTTAAAGTGGTACTCCCAAACAGATTCAAACAATAAGGTGCGGGTAACTAATTTATTTTTATGCTCTAGCAAAAAGTGTAATAACTTAAATTCTTTTGGTTGTAAGTTTAGTGTTTTTCCGTTTATTTGTGCTTTGTAGTGGCGAAAATCTAGGCTTACGTTTTCAAATTCTACGGTGGTTGTTTTTTGCGTGGATTGCGAAGGACGTTTTACGAGTTTTTCTACTCTTATTGCAAGCTCAGAAAACGCAAAAGGTTTAGTAAGGTAATCATCTCCACCGGCTTTTAAACCTGCTACTCTTTCATCTACTTTATCAAGTGCTGAGAGTATAAGTACGGGAGTGCTTTTACCGGTTGCTCTAAGTGCGGCGAGCACTTGTAAGCCATCGAGCTTAGGTAACATACGGTCGAGTATTATTATGTCGTGTTCTTCGCAGGTAGCCATAAGCAATGCTTGTTGGCCGTCTGCTGCGGTGTCTACTGTGTAGCCTTGTTCACTAAATGCTTTATATAAAAATTCACGATTTTGTTTATCGTCTTCGACTAAAAGTAGTTTCATTAATTACCCCAGCGTAGCAATGGTAAGTTTTTACCAGTGGCTAAGTCTATGGCTTGTTTATGCCTGCCTTTTTCTGTAATAAAGGTAGCCACTAGGTAAGTTATGCCAATATCTTGCTCTAATTGCGACTCTAATAAATAATAGGGCGGTTCGGGACTTATTGATTTTACAAGTTGATGCATGCGGTAGTTTTTTTGCTTCATTAGCTTAGCTGCAGCTACTTCGTCTTCTTCGTCGAGTTCTGGTTGTTCGTATTCTTGTTCAGTTACTTGGCCTTGTGCATTAACAATTAGCTCAATAAAACGTTTGTTTTGCTCATCAAATAAGGTTACTTCGTAAAGTGTAATGCCTTTTTCAAACTCAAGTTCAAACTCTACAATTACACCTTGGTTAGCATATTGGGTCTCTATTTTAGCTAAAATGCTTTGAGCCGAGGGTTCTTTAGCGGTATTGAGCTTATTAAATATGGCAGGGTTATTTGCTTGGCAAAATGCGCTAACAAACAGGGCCGCGCTTAATAAAATATATTTCATAAATAGGCTCTTATGGTTTGAACGTTGTTTTTAATGCAAATTAGTTTATCAAATAAACCTAAGAATATGTTTAACTTTAGTAGGGCTTGTTACCGAAAAAGGTAAGCAAGCCCTTTGCAAAGTTAAACGTAACTATTGTAATTAATCGTCTAGTACGCAGGCTCTTACTTGGTTAGTGTTTACCCACTGGCACTCAAGCTCTACGTATTGGTCTGTAAATTGCGATAGGGTGTTATCTTCACTTACATAACCCCATAGTGTAGCTTGGCTGTTTTCATTTAGCGCCACATTACCTTTTAAATCAAGGGTGTTGGTGTTGTCTTCAATTTCAACTTCGCTAACAAGTACTTGCTCGCTGTTGTAGGTACCCTCAAGTTCTAGCCATTGGTTGTTTAAGGTGTTGGCAGTTAAGCCATCTTCGTAGCGGGTTTGGTTAGTTAGCGTAAAGTTATTGCCATTTATAGTGGCAATATTATTGTTGTACGTTACTAGCCCAGAAACCGAAAATGTATAATTTGTAACTGTTGGCTCGGTGTTATTACTCTCAAACTCAATATTTGTGGCAATAAGCTGGTTGTTACTTTGCTGCCAGTTTGCGTCTATCTCAATGCGCTGCCCGGTAATTAAGTCATTAATAGTGCCGTCTTCAAATTGGGTTTGCTCATTAACCGTGATCTGCCATTTAGAATTTAAGGTTATAAGGGTTTGGCTGCTATTTACAAAGGTGATGATGCCTTCAAGCTCGGCTTGTGTATCGTTGTTAAAGTCTACACTTTGCTCTGCATCTACTTCTGTAGCAATAACACGCCCGTCATTTAAAGTGCCTTCTACTTCTACACGCTGACCATTACTTAGTAAGCCGTCTACTTCGGCTTGTTGGTAGTTAATGACTAAATTGCCTAAATTAAAAGTGCCTGATTGAGTATTTAAATTACTTATATTGCCCAGTAACTCTAGTTCTTCTTGTGGGTTATTAATAGCAGCTTGATAAGTAACATTAATGCTATTAGTAGAATCACTGTATCCGCTTACTTCAAGTAATTCACCTTGGGTAATATTTGCGTTTTGTACGTTATTTAAGGTGGTGCCTGCAATGCTTAGCGTATCGCCATCAATAAACACAGGGCCTTTTAATAGTGGATCGTATTCTATTTCAGTTGCTTGTGAGCCGTTGGTCTCGACTTCAACATACATACCTACTTTTATATCGGATAGGCTTGCGTTATTGCCGGCTAGTTCTACCTCGGCAGAGCCTGCAGGTACTGTATGGCTATTTATAGTAATTGCATTACTTGTTACTTCAGATACTTGGCCAATAATAACGCTTGGAAAGTTACTAACCTCAGAAATGGCATCGTTTTCATTATTTGATGAGTTGCTGCCGCATGCGCACAGAGCGAGAGAAATTGCAGATAAAGAAATGAGCTTAACAGTATTTTTAAATGGGTGATTATTCATAATTTACTCCGAGTTATTAATATGGAGTAAGTTTACCGAGTACTAAATATTGTAAAGGTGGACGTAACATTAAATTTTGTTAATGTTTTAAAGTAAAAAAAGAGCGCCGAAGCGCCCCAAAGGGAATAACAAACTAAGCAGGCTATATACAGCCTGCTTTAATTCACTTATTTAAAGTTAGCAATGCTTGTTTTGGTGTCGGTAACAGTACGAATCGCATAGGCTTGGTTAGTAATACCAAACGCTAAACCGTTAACGGTCCAGCTAGGATTTGAAAAGTAATCGTATTGTGTTGCACTACCGTAAACGTGCGGGTAGGCCATAATACTTGCAAATTCGTCTTGTACACCGTGACCCATACCATCAACATACACACCACCCGATGTGTCGCCTTGCTTACGCGAATGGGCTAGGCCTTGGTTATGGCCAAGTTCGTGTACAAACGTTGTTGCGCCACAATCAATAGCCGTAATTGAGTACATGCGATCGCTCATTGAGCTATATAAGTTACCATTTGTGCCTTGGCCAACCCACGCTAAGCCACAAGAGATTAAGCCGTTACCAGCACTTTGGCCTGTACCTAGTACAGCAATCATGTCGGCTTTCCAATCTGTGCGTAAACCATCAACGTAGCTACTGTCGGTTACAGCATCTAGCCATTCTTCAGATGGAGTGATAGCGTAATCGCCTAGGTTTTGAGTACCAGCTAAGCGCAGTGTTATGTCTACACCATTTTGGCTATATACTTGATTGCTAAAAGCAATTAGCTGGTTAATTTTAGTTGTAATGTCACTTGTTGCAGCCGCTGATTGATCTGTATATAAAATACCAATATCAATTGTTTCGGCTTGAGCAACACTTGCTACACATAATGTTGCTGCAATTGCAGTGGCTGAGATTACTTTTTTCATTGTTGTATTTCCTTACTTTTGTAGTGGTTTTTAATTCGTTAAATTTTCATCTTTTTTAGGTGCAAATACGTCAATTCCTTTTTGTGTATTTGGCGAAAGTGAGCTGGTGTCGTGCTCAATGTGGCTTTTGTATAAATCGCGCTTAGCGGCTATCCAGCCATATTTACCTTTACTTTCAAAAACGTAATTACCATTAGCGGTCGTAAATTGACCGTAAACTGCGTTGTTTCCTACTGTTAAAACGGTATTGTGCATACGCCCATCTAAACCGGTTACTTGGCCAAAAATGCTTTTATCGCCATTACTTGCTTCACTTATATTTGTGATCTCTGCAGTGTAAGTTTCTGCTGTTTGCGGAATGGCTAAATCAAAGTTGTCACCCATTTTTAGAGCTTTTAACGTTGGCAAATCAAACTCAATGTAGGCTTCGTTGTTTAAATCGGTTGGTAAAACTTTGGCGTGCTTAAGTATTGTTTTTGCGTCATCCGAGAGCTTATTAATGGCATCGAAATGCTCGGGAGCTAGGTTTTGTTCAGGCTCAATATTTTTAGTTATTATTGGCGCTTTGCTCATATCAATTGGTTGAGGTGCTTTTTGATTAGTCGCAAACTTAGAATTAACAGGCACTACATCAATGGCTATGGGGGTGATAGGTTCTGCTGCTTTTTTGGGAATATTCAAAAACGAATAAATAGCATATGCCGATAAAGGAATAGCAATAATTAAGGCAACATAACGTTTCATTTGTTTCTCTTATGGGGTTTTAAGTTAATTGGGTGTTACGTTTTATAGTATAAAGTGGTTTAGATCAAGTTTATAAATGTAATTATAAAGTAGTAATGGAGGGTTTTATAACTGCTTGTTAAATTTAAGATTGCATTTTTTAGGGGGCACTAATTCTAGTTTTTTGTATTGGTTTTTCCAGTGTTAATGCGCTCTGCAGGAGTGTTTTAAGGGAGTTTGTTTATTTAGTTAAATACAATTCTCAGGGGCTGTTTTATAAAAGTCTAAATAAAAAATAAAAATGAAATAATTTTATTCTTTTTAGCGTAATGGCTAATTGCTAATCAATTATATGCGACGTATGTTGATGAATCATAAATAGTGCGAGAGGGATTTATGAATGTATCTGACCAGCTGCTCAACAGAACTACAGCAGGGCTTTTAGCTGTAATTATTGTTTTTTCGAGTTCAATTGCGTTGATTTATCAGGTGGAACGCCAGAGTTAGTTGCGAGTTTACCTCAAGCACTTAATGGCAACGAATACACTGAAGCCGCTATAATTACGTTTTTGGTTACTGCATCTGATTTGACCATACTGTCGGTTGGCTCCGCATTTTGGGGAGTTCTTGCATACCTTGTATAAATATTATGAAAAATTACGAGCTGCGCTCGTCACGCCAGCAAGCTGCGCGTCTACGTTGCATTTAAGTTCGGCTTGTTTGGTAGGCGTAGAGCTTGCTCACGCGAGAAGCGAAGCTTCTAATTATTTTAAAAGACTATTTTCGAGATAAATTGAATCCCAAA